>NZ_JBGTHY010000115.1:0-5198 GCF_041745955.1 Pricia sp. | reverse complement strand
ATGGAGGTCGAAAAGAGCCGTTCGGAACTGTGGATGTGGATTTTGGGCATCCTTCTGGGATTAGCGGTTGTCGGGGGGCTCCTCTACTGGTTCGTCTTCCGGAAAAAACCCTTGTCCGAAGAAGAAAAAGTAGCGCTACTGCCCGCCTATGATCGGGCTTTGTTGGAACTGAAAAAATTGGAGAATTCCAAATACCTTATCCAAGACGAATACAAACAATACTATTCCGAGCTTACGGATATCGTGCGCTTGTATCTTGAGGAGGACGTGCATGTATCCGCCATGGAAAGTACCACCGATGAGCTGATCTATAAACTGGAAATGCTTCGGGATGCCGGCGAACTTAAACTGGATGCCGACACCCTAAAGCAGTTCAAACGTATCCTGCAAACGGCCGACCTGGTCAAGTTCGCAAAGTCGCGACCGGCATCATCCATTGCGCAGAACGACCGGAAAGCCATCGAGGAAATCGTTACCAAGACGCATGATGCCCTGCCTGAACCCACGCTCGAAGAGCTTATGGAAAGGGAAGAATACAAAGAGGAACAGGCGCACAGGCAGCAGCGTCGGAAAATCCGTATTGCGGCGGCTGCGGTCATCGGCTTCCTGTTGGTTGCGACCAGTATTGCCGTTAACAAATACGGCTTCGCCCCGGTAAAGGATTCCGTGTTCGGCCATCCGACCAAGACCCTGCTCGAAGGCGAATGGATCGCCAGTACCTATGGCTATCCCCCGATAAGCCTTGAAACGCCCAAAGTATTGAAAAGGCAGCAAAGGGAAATCCCCCCGGAGCAAAAGGCGAACATACAGGAATTACAGGTATTTCGATATGAAAGTCCCGACGACCTGTTCTCGATCAGCGCGGTATCGACCTTGCTGTCACAGGAAACGGAACCGGATTATGGGCAATCCATCGATGCCTTCGTCAAAAATCTGGAAAGCAGGGGTGCCAAGAACATTATCACAAAAGACGAGGAATTCACAACGATCACCGGCGTAAAAGGGGTAAAGGTATATGGAAGCGCAAAGTTCGCCGTACCCGATTCCGAAGAACCGGTACAGGGTAAATATAGTTTGCTGCTTTTCGGCGGAAAAGGTTTTCAACAACAGGTAATGCTGACTTGGATGGACGGGGACACCTATGCCGAACAGATCGTAGAACGCATATTGAACACGGTAGAAGTAAAAACGGAAGTATAAATGCTTGAGAATATAACCTTTGCAAATCCGGAATTCTTTTGGTTGCTATTGTTGCTTCCTTTGGCCGTATTGTGGTATTTCTACAAACGCAGGGAACAGGTGGCATCCCTGAAAATGCCTACTATCAAAGGTTTTTCGGGTTCAGGGTTTCTTCCGCGCTTGAAACCCTTCCTATTCGTACTGCGCCTTTTAGCCCTAACGGCGATCATAACGGCAATGGCACGCCCCCAAACCGAGGATATTTCCACTAGGACCAAGACCACAAGAGGTATCGATATCGTTATGGCCATTGACGTATCATCTAGTATGCTGGCGCGTGACCTGAAACCCAACCGTCTTGTGGCATTGAAAGAAGTAGCGGGAGATTTTATCAAAGAACGCCCGAACGACCGTATCGGTCTTGTGGCCTACGCCGGGGAAGCCTATACGAAAACGCCGATTACGAGCGATAAGGCCATCGTACTCAGTGCCCTTCGCGAAATTACGTATGGAGAGCTGAACGATGGTACGGCCATCGGTATGGGGCTGGCTACCGCTGTCAATCGTTTGAAGGAGAGCAAGGCAGTGAGCAAGATTATCATTTTGCTTACCGATGGGGTCAACAATTCCGGATTTATCGAGCCACAGACCGCGGCCGACCTTGCTATCGAATATGGTATCAAGGCATATACCATCGGTATCGGCACAAACGGTAATGCCCTATCGCCCATCGCATACAACGCCGATGGTTCGTACCGTTATGGCATGCGCCAAGTAGAGATCGATGAAGCTTTGTTAAAGGATATCGCCAAGGTGACCGGTGGACAATATTTTAGGGCCACCGACAACGAGAAACTGGAAGCGATCTACGAGGAAATCAACAAACTCGAAAAAACGGATATCGAAGAGTTCAAATACTTTAGGTACGAAGAAAAATTCCGTTCCTGGGTGCTTTTGGCAGGGGGTTTGCTTCTGTTCGAATGGGTATTGCGGAATACGCTTTTTCGGAGCTTTATTTAAACAACAAAATGATTCAATTAGACGAAAAAATATATTTCTATCTGCTGGGGATAATTCCGGTACTCGTCGTCTTGTTCTTGCTGTTGCAACTTTGGAGAAAAAGCACGCGGAACAAGTTTGCGGATGAAGCCTTGTTGAAACGGCTCACGCCCGATAGGTCCAAATTCAAATCTGGGCTGAAGCTGTTTTTCTTGTTACTTGGACTCGTCTTTTTGACCTTGGGTCTGGTAAATCCGAAAATCGGAACGAAGTTGGAGACGATAAAGCGCGAAGGGGTCGATATCGTTTTTGCGATGGATGTCTCCAAAAGCATGTTGGCGGAAGATATTGCGCCTAATCGGTTGGAAAAGTCCAAACGACTGGTCTCCGAAATTATCAACCAATTGGCCAGCGACCGCATCGGCATTATTGCCTACGCGGGCCAAGCATTTCCGCAACTACCGATTACGACCGACTATGGCGCGGCCAAGATGTTCTTGCAGGGCATGAACACCGATATGCTTACTTCCCAGGGCACGGCGATCGACCAAGCTATTGAATTGGCGACTACCTATTACAACGACCAAGAGCAGACGAATCGGGTGCTTTTTATCATTTCCGATGGCGAGGACCATTCCGGGGAATCGACTCTAGAAGCCGTAGAAAAAGCGACCGACGAGGGCATACGTATATTTACTATTGGTGTTGGCAAGGCAAAAGGTGCCCCTATCCCTATTAAAAGAAACGGGATAGTCGAAAGTTTGAAAAAGGATAACAACGGAGAAACCGTCATCACCAAGTTGGACGAAACTTTTCTCAAGGAAATCGCCGACGAAGGCAATGGGGAATATATCAACGGTTCCAGCACCGAAGAGGCCGTTGAATTCATAAAGGAACAATTGTTGCAAATGGATAAAAAGGAATTCGAGGCCAAGCAGTTCGCCGAATTTAAAGATCAGTTCCAATGGTTTTTGGGGCTTGGACTCTTATTTTTATTTTTGGATGTTTTTACCTTGGAAAAAAAGACGAAGTGGTTGCGAAAGTTGAACCTGTTCAATGAAAAGGACGTAGAGTAGTTTAGGTTAGCAGGCAGAAGTAAACCTTGAACCAACCGTGCAGAAGTTTGAAACAGGAACTTATCCCGTTAAAAAGAAAAATATGAATTTAAAACTAACCTATTTTTTTATCCTATTAGGATGCCTAGCTTTCTCCCAAGACGACGAAAAGGCGAGGCAAAAAGCACTAGTGCAATCCAAAGACCTGACTTGGGAGGGCAACAAACAGCTTTCCGAGAATAAATTCGTAGATGCCGAGATGGAGTATCGCCGCGCCATCGCCAAAAGTGACGAAAATGCCGCTGCACGTTACAATTTGGGCAATGCATACTACAACAACGAAACCTACAGCGAGGCCTTCGGACGTTTTAAGGAGGCCGGGGAACTCGCCACCGACAAGGAAGAAAAGCACGTCGCCTACCATAACATGGGCAACGTGTTCATGAAGAGAAAAGACTATCAAAAGGCCGTTGAGGCATACAAGGAAGCCTTGCGCAATGACCCCACCGACGAAGAGACGCGCTATAACCTAGCGCTCGCGAAAGAAATGCTGGAAAAAGACGAGCAAAAGAACGACCAGAATCAAGATAATAAAGACGAGGAGGATAAGAAGGACGAAAAAAATAAGGACGAGGACAAAAAAGAGGGCGATAACGAAGACGAGAACAAAGAAGATAAAAAAGACGAGGGCGATAAAGGGGAAGAGGGCGATGAAAACGAGGAAAAGAAAGACGAGAACAAAGAAGGTGAGGGCGACGAAAAGAAAGAACAGGAAAAAAAACCTGAAGAGGGCGACCAACAGGAACAGGAGCAACCCCAGCAACGCCGCCCCGACCAATTGAGCAAGCAGCAGGTGCAAAACCTGTTGGACGCTATGCAGAACGAGGAGAAAAAAGTGCAGGAAAAAATCGATGCCCAGAAAGTCAAGGGCGTCAAGGTCAAAAATGAAAAGGATTGGTAATGCTAGGTAGTCGGATTCGAGATGAAAGACGTAAGATAAGGGACGGGAGACTATTTCTTAAATATGATTTTTTTGATATCAGTTTAGTTCCTAAATCCTAAGTAATTCGCAAGACTGATACTACCGTAACTGGTAAAAGAAAGCATGAATATATTTAAGAGGTACATCACCCTTATTCCTTTGTTGTTTTTAGCCATTGCGCTAAAAGCGCAGGATAACGATGCCGTTACCTTCGAGATGATTCTCAGCAAAGATAAACTGGGTATCAACGAAAGGCTGCGGGTCGACTTTGCCATGAATAAAGATGGGGATAATTTCAATCCGCCTGATTTTACCGGCTTTCGGGTGCTTATGGGCCCCTCGCAATCTATAAGTTCATCATGGGTCAATGGAGTGCGCAGTTATTCTAAAACCTATTCCTATACCTTGGCCCCAAGGTCGCAGGGGCGGTTTACCATCAAACAGGCGACCATAGTAATCGACGGCAAGACCTATAAATCAACGCCTAAGGAGGTTGAGGTGACCCCCGCGGTCGATAAACCGAGCGATCAGATGACCGCCGACGACGTGGCCGACGAAAGTCTGCATTTGGTGGCCGAGGTTTCCAAGACCGACCCCTATCTTAACGAAGCTTTGAGTGTGGTGTACAAGATGTATATCAGCCCGGCAATAAGTATCTCCAACTATCAACCGCTTGACAATCCGAAATACAATAACTTTTGGAGTCAAGATATTCCTGTCCCCAGACCGGAGGTGAAAAACGGCACCTACAACGGCAAGCCCTATCGCTATGTCATCTTGAAAAGAGTAGTGCTCTATCCACAGAAATCAGGAAAATTGGAAATCGAACCCCTCTCCCTCGAGGTTACAGTCGATGTGCCGACGAACAAACGTGATTTTTTCGGGGGCCGCATCTATGCACCGGCCACTAAAACGGTGTCGGCGGGCAACCGTACCATTGACGTAAAAGCCTTGCCCGAAAAAGGCAAACCGGTCAATTTTAG
>NZ_JBGTHY010000114.1:0-7714 GCF_041745955.1 Pricia sp. | reverse complement strand
TTGGTGCAGGCCTTGGCGATCCAATCGGCGGCACCGAGATAGCCAATACGCCATCCGGTCATGGCAAAGGCTTTTGATACGCCGTTTACCGTGATGGTTCGGTCGTACATACCTTCAATGCCGGCGATGCTGACATGGCCGCCGCGAAAGTTGATATGTTCGTAGATTTCATCCGAAACGATAAAGATATCGGGATGTTTTCTCAATACTTCCGCCAAACCTTCAAGCTCCGATAGACTGTACACAGAGCCACTGGGGTTACAGGGCGAACTGAACCAAAGCATTTTGGTTTTCGGGGTTATGGCCGCTTCGAGTTGTTCGGGCGTCATCTTAAAGTCGGTGTCGATAGTGGTTGGCACTTCTACGGGAACGCCCTCCGCTAGCTTGACAATATCGCTATAGCTGACCCAGTAGGGGGCGGGCAAAATCACTTCCTCCCCGTGGTTGAGCATGCACATGGCCACATTGGCCAGAGACTGTTTGGCGCCGGTGGAGACGACGATCTGGTTCAATCCGTATTCTAAATTATTGTCCCGTTTGAATTTGTTGGCGATCGCTTTTTTAAGATCGGCGTAACCGTCGACGGGGGAGTAGCTGCTGTAGTTGTCATCAATGGCTTGTTTGGCCGCATCCTTTATAAAATCGGGAATGTTGAAATCAGGTTCCCCAAGGCTGAGGCCGATAATATCCTTGCCTTCGTTGCGTAGTTCCCGGGCCTTGGCCGCCATGGCCAAAGTGGCGGAAGTGGACATGTTGTTTATCCGTTCCGAAAGATGTTTGTTCATGTAGTGGTGCTTATTAAATTGCTAATTAAACTGAATGATAGGAAGTAAAGGGGTGGAATGTTTCATTCTTAATTATTTGGCCTTAACGCAGCCCAAGGGTTGACTAGTACCTATATAAGTATTAATTAGTACTCAATAATCAACCATTATATCTGCAACGCAGGCCGCCTTCCCAAATCCCTCAAATGCCTGAAGTGCGAAATTATGGCTTTTCGGGTAGTTTTGTATTCGTTGTAGGGCAAATTGAACTCCTTTGCCGTTTCTTTCACAATTTTGGAGATTTTTGTGTAATGTACATGGCTGATGTGCGGAAAGATATGGTGCTCGACCTGATGGTTCAATCCCCCTGTAAACCAGTTGACGATACGGTTTTTGGTGCCGAAATTCACGGTGGTGAACAATTGGTGGATCGCCCAGGTATTTTTCATGGTTCCACTTTCGTCGGGTAGGGGCGTATCAGCTTCGTCGACGATATGCGCCAGTTGAAAGACCACGCTCAAGATGACACCGGCCACATAGTGCATGATAAAGAAGCCCAAAAGCACTTTCCACCAAGCGATATCGATAAAAACCAGGGGTAGTACGATCCAAATGGTGATATATAGTATTTTGGCGATGACCAACGTGCTCCAGTTCACAATGGGATTAGGGAATTTGCCAAAACTCAGTTTTCGTTTCGTATAGCGGTACATCTGCATAAAATCGGTGGTGATGGCCCAGTTGAAGGTCAGCAGTCCATAGAGAAAAACGGAATATAGGTGCTGGAATTTGTGGTGCCGCTTCCACTCGGTATGCCTTGAAAAACGGAGAATACGTCCGGCTTCCATATCCTCGTCGTGTTCATGGATGTTGGTATAGGTATGGTGAAGGACATTGTGCTGTACCTGCCAGTTGTAAACGTTACCGGCCAATATATAAATACTGCTTCCCATCAGTTTGTTGACCCATTTTTTGTTGGAATAAGAATTGTGGTTGCCATCGTGCATTACGTTCATACCAACACCTGCCATGCCCACGCCCATCACTATCGTCAAAAGAAGATTGGCCCAATTTGGAAGCCCCAAGGTCAAAATCAGAAAATAAGGCGTCAAGAACAGGGCGAACATGATGAAGGTCTTTAGATGCAATCGCCAGTTTCCTGTTTTTTTGATTTTATTATCCTTAAAATAATCGTTGACGCGCTTGTTAAGCGTCCTGAAAAATTTTGCGGAATCTTTTCGTGAAAAACGTATTGTATTTTGGTCCATGAGATGCAATCTTAAGGTAAATATTGGGTAAAAATGACTAGCCTTGGCTACGGTAAAGCTGTTTTTGCCGGCGAATACGGTAAATTTGTGCCGAGCTCAAAACAGGTTCCCATACAAATATACGCATGAACGCAAACTTAGTTTTCAAATATTTTCCCAATTTATCGGAAATTCAACAAAATCAGGTGATTAAGTTGGCCGAACTGTATATGGATTGGAACCAAAAAATCAATGTGGTTTCTCGAAAGGACATCGACGAGCTTTACCTGCGCCATGTGGTTCATTCTTTGGGAATCGCTAAAATTCAGCGGTTTAAGGTGGATGCATCCGTTTTAGATGTTGGTACCGGTGGCGGATTTCCAGGCGTTCCCTTGGCCATTTTGTATCCAGAGGTCCGTTTTACCTTGGTCGATTCCATCGGAAAGAAAATAAAGGTGGTCGACGAGGTCGTAGCGGGTCTGGGCCTCGAAAATGTGACCACGATCAATGATAGGGTAGAGGCGGTAAAGGGGCAATTCGATTTTATAGTGAGCAGGGCCGTTGCGGCGATGCCGACGTTTGTACATTGGGTCAAGGGGAAGGTCAAAAAGGAATCTTTACATGAAAGAAGAAACGGTATCCTTTATTTGAAAGGTGGCGATTTAGGGGAAGAATTAAAAGGATATAGAACGGCCGAAACCTTTGATCTCAACGATTATTTTGAAGAGGATTTTTTCGAGACCAAAAAGTTGGTGTACCTGCCGATGAAATACAAAGGTTAGATAACTGGACCTGATCATTAGATCTTCAACATTCCTTCGAACGAATACCTACAGTTTTCAGCGTACTTCTTAAGGTATACATAAATTCTATCAAAAAGGGATTTTTTGGCTTTCATGGTTTTCATCTGAATTTTCTGGGATTTCATAGCGTTTTTTTTTGTGATTCTGCCATAAAGTTACTAAAAGTTTACGATTAATTAACGTTAAATTTACATAGATATTGCATTTGGTCGGAGAAATTAACCCACAGAAAGCATAAAAGTGCATGGATTCCATAAAAAAGTCCTTACCGATGCTTCGGCAAGGACTTTTGAACTTAAAACATGAGGTCTGAATTTTACGATGTTCCTTATTCGCTCCAAGGCGGCGTAACCCCGTTCGAACGGGCATAGGCGATCAACTGGCCTTTGTGTTCGCCATTATGTTCCATAATCGATAAAAGACCCGCAAGCTTGTTCATCTTGGCAAATCCAAAATCGACCTCTTCGCTCAATTCGTCATTTTTGACCATCATGATTTTCTCGAGTACGAAGGCATTTGATTTTTTCAATGCGGCGATAATATTTTCCTTGCCGGTAATTTTGTCCAAACTTGTCATGTCCACATCCTCCGGCGGGGCAAACCCCATTTTCGAGGCCAGGTAATAGTTGCCGCCGGCAATATGCAACAGTGATTCCCCCACGGAGCGTATATTTTCGGCGGGCCTCCAATCGTACTGTTCTTCCGAAAAGGCTTCGGCCAGTTGTACCACTTGACCTTGGTTGTAGGTGAGTACGCCTTGAACCGTGCTTTGGGTCTGGTAGTCTTGGGCGTAACAAGTGACCGCGACCATAAATAGGAATGTAAAAGCTAATTTTTTCATTTTCAAAAGTTTAGTTTTTAGTGATATCTTCTAAATATCATATAGGGCAACGCTATTACAAACTGAATTGCCCTACAAGGTATTAAAAATGAACGAAATATTACCCTAAACTTTTGGAATTTGAATGGTAGAAAGGAAAAATCTATGGGCCACATTCAAAATTATCGGGCCTATAGATAATTTCCTGATTTTTAAGGTCATTGTTCGTAATCTCAACTCCAAGCTGGCCTAAGACTTCTTGCTCGCAATTATAAACCGTTTCAGGTTCGGTAACACAGTTTGGGCAACAATTGCGCAAAAAGAAGACGGTCCGGGAATTGAATGAGGCTTGGGATATTGACAAATATCTTTTTGTGAAACTGGTATCCATTTCAATGTTAGTGGCAATTTGCTTAAGCCAAGATATTTCCTTAATTGGGTCATCAAATCCGCTGCATGTGTTGAGTTCTGAATTTAATTCATTGTCTTGACAAGAGTAAAATGATAAAAAGAGGACTATTAAGACTTAAAATGTATTTTCTCATAACATATGTTTCTCTTAAGATTCAATATTGGAAAATAGGTTGCGTAAAAAAGCCCATATTTTTTGATATGGGCTTTTTGTGTATGAACTTTTAAGTTATGATTATCCCAAAAACGGATACCGATAATTCTCCGGCGTGACAAAGGTCTCTTTGATTAATCGCGGAGATACCCATCGCAAAAGGTTCTGCATGGATCCCGCCTTGTCATTGGTTCCTGATGCCCTGGCACCCCCAAAAGGCTGTTGCCCTACGACCGCACCCGTGGGCTTGTCGTTGATGTAAAAGTTGCCGGCACAATTTTTTAGGGCCTTTGTCGCCTCTTCGATAGCGTAACGATTGGCGGAAAGTACGGCGCCCGTTAAAGCATATATCGAAGTCTCATCGACCAATTTTAGGGTTTTGGACCAGTCTTTGTCCTCATAAACATATATCGTTACGACAGGGCCGAAAAGTTCGGTTTCCATGGTCGTGTAGTGTGGGTCGGTCGTTACGATGACCGTAGGCTCGATAAAGTAGCCTTTGGATTTATCGTATTCGCCACCGGCAAAGATTTCCGCGTTTTTGTCCTTTTTCGCCTGATCGATGTATTTGGCCAATTTATCAAAAGATCCCTCATGGATGACCGCCGTGATAAAGTTGGACATATCTTCGGGAGAGCCGGGTGTATTGAACGATTGAATATCCTTTTTAACCAATTCCAGAATTTCTTTGGATGTCGATTTGGGTAGGTACACCCGTGAGGCAGCACTACATTTTTGTCCCTGAAATTCAAAAGCTCCCCTGGAAATGGCCGTGGCCACCTGTTGTGGTTTGGCCGTAGGATGCGCGATGATGAAATCTTTTCCACCGGTCTCGCCGACAATCCGTGGATAGGTCTTATACGTATCGATATTGTCGCCGATTTTCTTCCAAAGGCCCTTAAACACGCTGGTCGATCCGGTATAATGGATACCTGCAAAATCAGGACTCGCCAATGCCGTATCCGTAATCATGACCGGGTCGCCGTAAACTACGTTGATCACACCATCGGGCAGGCCGGCCTCTTTAAAGATATCAACAATGACCTTGGCCGAAAAAATCTGATGGTCGCTGGGTTTCCACAACACCACATTGCCCATCATGGCCGCACTGGTGGGCAGGTTGGCCGCAATGGCCGTAAAGTTAAAGGGAGTAATGGCGTAAACAAAGCCTTCTAGCGGTCGATATTCCACACGGTTCCAAATACCTTCGGCGGAATCGGGCTGCTCCCCGTAGATTTGGGACATATACTCGACATTGAACCGCAAGAAGTCGATGGTCTCACAAGCGGCATCTATTTCCGCCTGATGAATGTTCTTCGATTGCGCAATCATGGTTGCCGCGTTTATCTTATCGCGGTAGGGGCCTGCAATCAGTTCCGCAGCCTTTGAGAAAATGGCGCTCCGCTGTTCCCAGGCCAGGTCGGCCCAAGCTTCGCGAGCTTCCAGACCGTTTTTGATGGCGGCTTCCACATGCTTTTTCTCGGCCAAATGATACTGTCCGACAACGTGCTTATGGTCGTGCGGCGGGGATATCGGTTTCGTGTTGCCGGTCTTGATCTCTTTGCTTCCTATATATAACGGAACATCTACATTGCCCTTGAAATAGGCATGGTATTGTTTGATTACGTCTTCGCGCTCAGCAGAGCCGGGGGCGTAACTTTTGATAGGTTCGTTGATGGCGATCGGTACGTGGAAAAATCCTTTTCCCATAGAGCTATTGATTTAAAATTAATATTTGAGGATGCGAAGGTAGCAAACACTCATGGTTAATTCAATAGTGGAGGGAGATTACTCATCATTAATCAATTCAATGCGAATGGAGCGAAAAATTTAAAAGTCGGAATATAAACACGGAATTTCTCGGTCGTAGAAAAATTGACCATATTGTAGTGGCCCCGCATGGCACCGAGCGGTGATGCCAGAAGGCAGCCGGAGTTATACGTATGCGATTCTCCGGGCTTGATTACCGGTTTTTTACCGATAACGCCCTCACCATCGAGTACTTCGAGTTCATTAAGTGCATCATAGATTTTCCAGTGCCGTGAGGTGAGCTGCACGGAATCTTTACTCTGGTTTTCAATGGAAATCGTGTAGCCAAAGGCAAAATGCATTTTATAGTTCTTGAAGAAGGTACCTTCAAAACTGGTCTTCACGGAAATCTTGATACCTTTGGTTACTTGTGTTGTCATGTGGAATTTGGTATAAACTGAATTCGATTAAATGGATTTAATTGGTAAAAATGTTTCCGGTAAATAAAATCAGTATAGCGAACACTGATAATATAAAGAAAATAAAATTTAAAAATAGATATTTAACACAAGTTTTAAAAATCCCTTGACCATAAAATTTTCGCATGGCCTGTAAAAGGTACAGTGAAAAGATCGCCAAAAAGATCCAGTTGCTGCTAACGGCAAAAATACCATCGATCAGATAGCTAATAATGAGCAAGATAAACAACAATGCGGTATTGTGAAAGCTAAAGATCAGATGATCGGTATAACTGTATTTTTTCCTGATATATACCAGCCAAATAAAGAGCGCGAACACCGGAAGAAAGAAAAATACGGCGAACGGCAGTTTTGAGATCAGCCTACTGATAAAACTTCCGGGCCGGCTCCGCAACTTTAAGATACCATGGGCCACATTGAAGGCCAGTTTGTTACCGAAGGATTCCGCTACCCCGTATTTATCTACGGCATCCTTGAAGTCGTAAATGGAATCGGAGCGCAATAACGTCGTAAAAAATTCCTGTTTTTGTGAAAATTGGTTTTCGTTGGAGGTAGTCCCCATATTTTTAAAATAGTCCGAGGGGTCGGACAGAATCAGGGAATCTTGTTTTTTAATCTTGAGTTTAAGGGCCTCGAAATCAAGGGCTTGCTTAATGGAATCGATGCCACGGTTGATCTCCGTTCCCTCTTCGGTGCCGAAACTAAAACTGAAATCATTCAGACTTTCGATGAAATAGCTATCCTCCTTTGCCCCGTATTTGTCCCATTTCGAAAAATTTCCGGTAAAATTGATCATCAAAAAATAGAGGATCGTCAAGCTCAGCAAAAACCGGAAGGGATTGGTGTACGAAACCCGTTTTCCCGCGATATACTCCCTAGTGATTTTTCCGGGCCGTAGCAGCAGTGCCCCGAGTGTTTTCAGCAATTTGGAATCATAGGACATCAGGCTCGCAAAGAACTCGTCCAAAAAATCCTTTAGCGATAATTTCTTAGTGCTGTTCGCCTGTGAGCAATTGGGGCAATACCGGTCGCTGATATCCAGCGGGTGGTCACAGTTTAGGCAATTCGTGCCGCGGTATTGAAAACGGTAACGGCCTTTTTCTGGTATGTCTGGGAGATTGTCCATGTATCATCCAAAGAGATTATTCAAAAAAAGTATATATTTGGATTTGCTTCTCGCACATAGAAAAATCCAACCCCAAACCCTAATTGCTGATGTTGCGGGAATTCGCCGATCCCACCCCGATAATGCTGTCGTACATATCCCCGAAATCCCGATAATACACC
>NZ_JBGTHY010000113.1:0-12223 GCF_041745955.1 Pricia sp. | reverse complement strand
TCCGATGGGTTTGACATCGGCAACGATTTTGATTTCGATTCAAAAAACCTGAATACGACCGTACATGTATTTTCAGAGATCGGCGTAACCTATGGTCGGGAAATATTGAGAACCCAAGACCAGTTTATGAAAGGCGGTGTGACCTTAAAATATCTACAGGGTGCAGGCGGATTGTTCGCCAGTTCACCGGAATTGAGCGGAAGCTATAATGGGATCACCAACCAACTTGTTACGCAAGGTTCAGTGGCTTATGGCTCGACACCGGGTTTCGAGTCCGATTCCCCAGAATTTAGTGACCTTCAAGGCGGTTTCGGAGCCGATATAGGTGTCGTATACGAATACAGAAAACGCATTATGGATGACCGTGTACAAGGCCAAAGGGCCCAACAGTATAAATTTAAACTGGCCTTGTCCCTTACCGACATCGGGAGTATCAACTATAAGAATAGCGAGAATACGACCTATGACGCCGATGGAAACGTAAATGCGGTGGAGTTCGAGACCAAGGATATCGAAGAGGTCTTGGAAGATAACTATACCGGTACTACCGTCACCGGCGACCAAAAGATTGCCTTGCCGACCGCTTTGCAGATCATGGCCGATTACTATCTCGGGCGACGATTTTACGTCGGTCTCCATACCGGACTTTCAATGCGCGATTCCGGAAAATCAAACACGAGCACTACGATCAATACGGCAACGATTGCCCCACGCTTTGAGACCAAGTGGTTCAGCGTCTCTTCTCCAATAGGTCTGCGTCAATATGGCGACCTTGCCTGGGGATTGGGGATGAGGGTCGGTCCATTGACGGTAGGCTCCGGCTCGATATTGACCAATTTGATCTCTGAAAAGAGCAAAAATGCCGACCTGTATATTGGACTTAAGATTCCGTTGTATAAGAATGTGGCCTATTAGATGCCATAGAACGAGCCTATTGAAATGTTCCATCGATAATCGTAATTTGAGAGGTCTACGCTATTAAAAGGATAAAGGACCAATAATTTTTCAATTGACCCGCTACTTTACTGGCGGGTTTTTTGTGTCGCAAAACAATATTCCATACTATTGTTGATCAAAATAGCAGCATGATCCTCCCCTACGACGACAATTATTTCATGAAAAAAGCCCTGCAAGAAGCAGAAGCAGCTTATGAAAAAGGCGAAGTGCCCATCGGTGCCGTAATTGTCGTTCAGAATCGCATCATTGCCCGAGCCCACAACCTGACCGAACAGTTGAACGACGTTACCGCCCATGCCGAGATGCAGGCCATTACTGCCGCAGCGAACTTTTTGGGAGGGAAATACCTTCAAAATTGTACGCTTTACGTTACTCTCGAGCCCTGTCAAATGTGTGCCGGGGCATTATATTGGAGCCAGATTTCTAAAATAGTCTATGCGGCGGCGGACCCTCAAAGGGGTTGTAGCGTTATGGGCACTAAATTGCATCCGAAGACCGAGATTTTGGACGGAATTATGGAGAACGAAGCCAGTGAACTTTTGAAGCGGTTTTTTATCCAAAGGCGGAATTTGAATTAAGAGGACAACAAAACTTTGTAAAAAAGGAATGATAATTCGGGCTGTTGAGAAACCCGCAAGGGGTTATCGTTTTAGCCACCTTGTAATTCTGCCTCGCCCGCCACGTCATACCTGAACTCCCCTGGCAGCGGCTAAAACCGTGCAAGTAGCTCGAATAGGGTTCAGTTTTTTCGATCCTTCTCCTTCTCTTTCCCCCGCATTTTAAGAATATTTTCCTCGTTGAGCATATAGTCCTTCATTTTTTTCCCTCGGGAATAGTGGAAGAGGAAAAGCGGCATGGCGACCAGAAAAAGTCCGACCGTACCAAAGCCGATGTATTTATGGGAAAGCTCTAGCTGTTCTGGTTGAATGGAAAAGCCGTAGATGATAGATGCCAAGGAGGCAAATAGTATAAGGATTATCAGATATTTCATAGCATTCAAAAATAGAAAAAAATCTACATATGGGGTGCTCTTCTATAATCCTAACCTTTTTTAACGCGTAAAATTAATCAGCTCCCTCCGATACGCCGTCAGCAGTTTCGATTTTGACACAAACCCTACATATTTGCCATCTTTAATGACAGGCAGGTTCCAAGCGCCGCTGGTCTGAAACTTTTGCATTACTTTTTGCATACTATCCTTCCCGTAAAAAATATGCTCTGGCGCGGCATGCATAAAGGTAGCCACGGTAGTAGAGGTATAGAGAGAGGTGTCAAACATAAATTCCCTGATATCATCCAACAAAACAATCCCTACTAAAGCTCCGTTTTCGTCTACTACGGGAAAGATATTCCGTGTCGATTTTGAGACGGATTCGTGCAGCATTTCCCCCAAGGTCATATCGGGACGCACCATCTTAAAGTTTTTTTCGATGACATCATCAAGTTCCATAAAGGTAAGCACCGTACGATCTTTGTCATGGGTCAAAAGGCTATCCGTTTCCGCCAATTCGCGGGTGTATATGGTGTAGTCGATGGTATTTTTGGTAATCAGGTACGATATTGACGCAGTGATCATCAAGGGAACAAAAAGGGCATATCCCCCGGTAATCTCGGCAATCAAGAAAATGGCGGTCAAGGGGGCGTGCAACACACCTGCAATAAGCCCCGCCATCCCGATAAGGGTGAAATTGCTTTCGGAAACGGCAAACCCGAGTCCCGAATTATTGATGATTTTGGCCACCACGTTGCCCAATGAGCTACCCATGACCATAGTGGGAATAAAGGTTCCTCCCGCGCCCCCGGCCGCTAAAGTAGTGGTCATGGCCACGGCCTTGAAAATGGTAATTCCCGCCAGTAAGGCAATGACCACCCAGATATTATCGATGTACCTGTCAAAAGGCGTCTTTCCCAAGGCCGCAACATGGTCACCGTGCAGCAGATTATTGATAAATCCAAAACCTTCACCGTACAGCGGCGGAATAAAATAGAGCATAATCCCAATGGCCAGCCCGCCGACCAGTAGCTTGTATTTCGGACTTCCCAAAGGCTCAAAAAGCTTGATGATGCCGAAATACATTTTGGTAAAATAGATGGATGCAATGGCCGTGCCCACGCCTAAAACGATATAAAAAAAAGTATCCTTGACCTCGAAAGCCTCGGTAATGGTAAAACTGAACAGTACCTCATTGCCCATAAAAAAGTAGGAGGTGAGCACGCCCGATATCGAGGCCAACAAAAGCGGAAGCATCGAAAGCATGGTCAGGTCAAGGCTAAACACCTCTACGGCAAAAATAATAGCGGCAATAGGCGCTTGGAATATCGAGGCAATGGCCCCCGCCGAAGCGCAGGCTATCAACAGCGAACGGGTCTTGGCATTGACGCGCAACATTTTCCCCAAATACGAACTTATGGCCGCACCAGAAGCGACCGCAGGACCTAAAAGTCCGGTCGAACCGCCGAAACCAACGGTGAGCGGGGCGGTAATCAATCGGGTATAAATCTGTTTGGGGGAAATGACACCTTTCTCCTTCGATAGGGAGAATAGGATGGATGACACGGCAAGCTTCAACTTTTCCCTATGCACGAACTTCACATAAAGGTAGACTAACGTCAATCCTATGATGGGAAGAATAAAATACAGTCCGTTGTTGGAAATAAGGATGCCCTTTTCGAGGGAGGCTTCGATAAAGTAGGTGATATTTTTCAGGGTAACGGCCGCAAGCCCAGCTAGCAGACCGACCACCACGCTCATGATATGGGTAAAGGTTTTATGGGAGATATTTTTGTACCTCCATTTAAAAAACCGGGAAATCCATTTTTTTTGTTGGGTGGGCATGTTTTAGGAAGGCTTGGCCGTTCAAAGGTATCTAATTCAACTGATGCATTACTTTTTTGTTAGGGAGGAGTCAGTATTTTATTAGCTTATGATGCGACGTCACCTCCAATTTCCCAAATACCGGAAGTGCCACATCTCAAGTCTTTTTTACATCCAACCTCAAACCCAATTCCTCTAATTGCCCCTTATCGATTGGTGCCGGCGCGTCGATCATCACGTCGCGGCCATTGTTGTTTTTGGGGAAGGCAATAAAGTCACGAATGGTTTCTTGTCCGCCTAGAATGGCTACGAGACGGTCTAGGCCAAAGGCGATACCACCGTGGGGTGGCGCGCCATATTGAAAGGCATCCATCAGAAACCCGAATTGGGCCTTGGCCTCTTCGGGGGTGAAACCTAAATGTCGCAACATGGTGCTTTGTATTTCCTTGTCGTGGATACGGATGGAGCCGCCGCCGATTTCGTTGCCGTTCAGCACGAGGTCGTAGGCATTCGCCCTTACAGCCTCCGGATCGGTGTCCAGCAGTTCCAGTTGTCCCGGTTTCGGGGATGTAAAAGGATGGTGCATGGCGTGGTAGTGGCCGGTTTCCTCGTCAAGTTCCAATAATGGGAAATCGGTAACCCAGAGCGGGGCGAATTCGTCCGGTTTTCTTAGGTCGAGCCTGCCGGCCATTTCCATACGTAGCGCACTGAGTTGGGTACGGGTTTTATGTGCATCCCCGGAAAGCACACAGATTAAATCACCTGCTTTCGCCTCGGTCGCGTCCGCCCATTTCGCCAGATCGTCTTGGTCATAGAATTTATCGACGGACGATTTAAAGCTACCATCTTCATTACATTTTACATGGACCATGCCTTTGGCACCCACCTGTGGCCGTTTTACCCAGTCGACCAGGGCATCGATTTCCTTTCGGGAATAGTCGCCAGCTCCCGGCACGGCGATGCCCACGACGAGTTCGGCGGAATTGAAGACGTTAAAATCCTTGTGCTGGGCGACGGCGTTCAGTTCACCGAACTCCATCCCGAAACGAATGTCGGGTTTGTCGTTTCCATAGATACGGATGGCGTCATCATAGGAGATTCTGGGGAACGCCGATATTTCGACCCCGTTGATTTCCTTGAGCAGATGTTTGGTCAATCCTTCGAAGGCATTCAAAATATCCTCTTGCTCGACAAAGGCCATTTCGCAGTCGATTTGGGTGAACTCGGGTTGGCGGTCGGCCCGCAGGTCTTCGTCCCTAAAACATTTTACGATTTGGAAGTATTTGTCCAGCCCACCGACCATCAGCAATTGCTTAAAAGTCTGTGGCGATTGTGGAAGTGCATAGAACTGCCCTTCGTTCATTCGGCTGGGCACTACAAAATCACGGGCACCTTCAGGAGTGGATTTTATGAGATAAGGCGTTTCCACCTCGATAAAACCCTGTTCGGAAAGATATTTACGAACTTCCATAGTTACCTTACTACGAAAAATAAGGTTGTTTTTCACAGGATTTCTACGGATGTCGAGATAACGGTATTTCATCCGCAGGTCCTCGCCACCGTCCGTTTCGTTTTCGATGGTAAAAGGAGGGGTAAGGGATTTGTTGAGTACGACAAGCTCTTCGACCAAGACCTCGATATCGCCTGTCGCCATCTTCGGATTTTTGGACGCCCGTTCGATGACTTCGCCCTTGACCTGAACCACAAATTCCCGGCCTAGTTCCCGGGCCTGTGCTAGAAGTTTTGATGAGGTTCTATCCTCATCAAAGACCAGTTGGGTAATGCCATAGCGGTCGCGCAGGTCTACCCAGACCACAAAGCCTTTGTCCCGAGTTTTTTGTACCCACCCCGAAAGGGTCACCTTTTCGTTGATGTCCGATTCGCGCAGTTGTCCGCAGGTATGGCTTCTGTACATTGTTTTGGTGCTTTTGAAGCGCAAATGTAAGAAGTTATGACTGCACCCCCTAAAAATAAAACCGCTGATTTTTTGCTGGTTATGGCATTATGAAAATTAACTTTTTATTAATTAAAAGTTAAAAAAAACTTTATTTTAATCAATTCTTCTGTAACTTGGTGGTAGAAATAGCTAATTCAAACCTTATGAAAATGAAACAAACTTTGTTCAAAAGTGTGTTTTTGGTATTGTTTTTTGTCTTACCGACACTGTTGGTCGCGCAAGGAGCGATTACCGGAAACGTAACGTCCGCCGCAGATGGCCTCCCATTACCCGCAGTAAATGTGGTCGTAAAGGGTACCACGGTTGGCACCACCTCCGATTTTGACGGTAATTACGAGATTACTGTCAACGATTTTCCCGCAACCCTGGTTTTTTCTTCTTTGGGATATGCCAGCCAAGAAGCGGAGGTCAGCGAAGCGACTACCTTAAACATTGCCTTGGAAGAATCCGCTACGGGTCTTGAAGAGGTAGTGGTCACGGGGCTGGCGACATCAGTGAAAAGGGAAAACCTGGCGAATGCTGTGGCTACGGTTTCTGCCGAGGAATTGGCAGGAGTTACTCCGCCCCAAACATTGGATGGTGCACTCGCCGGTAAATTTGCGGGAGCACAGATTACAAAGAGTTCGGGAGCCCCGGGTGGTGGTATTTCCGTTAAATTGAGAGGAATCACCTCGGTCAATGGAAATGCGCAGCCACTTTATATTGTAGACGGCGTTTATGTCAATAACAATAGCGTAGCCGGGGCGGGCTTGAATGCTGTTTCCGGAGCCGCTGCTGGCGGAAGCGCCTCTAATCAAGACAACCCATCGAACAGAATCGCAGATTTAAACCCAGATGACATCGCGAGCGTTGAAATATTAAAAGGGGCTTCTGCCGCGGCTATTTATGGGGCAAGGGCCGCTGCCGGTGTTATCTTGATAACAACAAAAAAGGGGCAAGCCGGAAAAACGAAGGTTTCGGTCTCCCAGGCCGTAGGCTTCAATAATATTATCAGATACCGGGGCGTACGGGATTTTACAGCCACTACTGCCGAAGCGGTCGGCGAAGGTCAAGGGGCGCTCTTTACGGCTGCCCGGAACAACGGCACCCTAGTCAATTACGAAGAAGAAATATTCGGCGAAGATGGCTTTATATCGAACACAAGCGCCAGCGTTTCCGGTGGTTCTGAAAATACTCAGTTCTATGCAGGCTTCACCAACAATGAAGAAGCAGGTATCGTTAAAGGTACCGGGTATGATAAAAAGTCCATACGGTTGAATCTAGACCACAGGCTTTGGGATGATAGGGTTAAATTGGGCCTTACAACGAATTATCTCAATTCTTCCGCAAATAGGGGTTTTTTCAATAACGACAATACGGGTACTACCATTGGTGTCGCCCTTACTTCAACGCCTCCGTGGGCTCAATTGTTTCCTGATGAAAACGGTAATTATCCCGATAACCCCTATGGTTCCTCGAATCCTCTGCAAACTAGGGATTTAATTACGAACAATGAAAGTATCAACCGATTTATTGTTGGGGGATCTGTCGATGCAAGTATCTTCCAAAATGAAAAGCAAAACTTGAAATTGATTCTAAGGGGCGGTGTCGATTACTATGAACTGGTGACGACCGCAATTTTCCCAAAAGAACTGCAATTTCAAAAGGCTTCGAACGGCGGAGTGAACGGTTTGACCGCTTTGGGCACTACAGAAAATAAGGACGCCAATTATTCCGCCTTTTTGGTACATAATTATTTTACCAATAACAATATTAATTTTACTACCCAGGCGGGTATAACCAAACAAACCTTTTCTCAGAATACGGTACGAAATCGGACTACCAATCTTATTGGATCTGAAACAAACGTTGACCAAGGGGCAAATTTCAATGTGAACCAATTTAGGCTCGAGCAAGAAGATTCCGGTTTCTTTGTTCAGGAAGAAGTAAATTATCAGGATAAGATTATCGGTACTATCGGTGTGAGGGGCGATAAATCGAGTAACAATGGTGATGCCAATGAACTTTTTTATTACCCAAAGGCATCCATGGCCGTCAATATCCATAATTTTGGCCTGGAGTCTGATGTATTGAGCCAACTTAAGGTAAGGGCAGCTTACGGGGAAGCCGGTAATTTTGCCCCGAACGGTGCGCTTTTCACGGCGTATACTAGCTCTCTTATTGATGGAATCGTTGGAATTACAGTGCCCGGCACCTTGGGCGATCCCAGCATCAGCCCTGAACGACAAAAGGAATTGGAACTTGGATTGGATATTGGACTCTTAAAAAATAGGGTTTCCTTGGAGCTCTCGTACTACATAAAATCGGTAGATGACCTTATATTACAGGCCAATAATGAGCCTTCTTCCGGTTTTTCCAATATTTGGGCAAATGCGGGTAATCTCGAAAACAAGGGTATTGAAGCAGCGTTGAACGCAAATGTATTTCAGTCCGAGAATTTTAGTTGGGATACCGGAATCATTTTCTTCAAGAACAAATCGGAAATTACCCAATTGGATGTGGAACCCTTCGATACAGGCGGTTTTGGTACCGGACTGGGAACTTTTAGAATAGAAGAAGGTAAAAGTGTAACCCAGATTGTGGGCAATGATGAAAATGGGGATGTCGTTGTGTTGGGCAATTCAGAACCCGATTTTCAAATGACCTTTACCAACAATTTTAAATACAAGAATTTTGATCTGGCCTTTTTATGGCATTGGAAGAAAGGGGGTGAAAACATCAACCTTTCCAACCTGCTATTCGATTTTGGTCAAACCTCCGGCGACTATGATGATCTCACCTTAGATCCCGCTGGCGAAACACCGAACGGAGATTTCAGGATAGGTGCGTTTTTGGGAGGTAATGCAGCACCTTTTGTTGAAGATGCAGGATATCTAAGGCTGCGTGAGGTCGGTCTATTCTATACGCTGCCTTCGAAAATTTTGGATACGGCTTTCAGTGGCTTCGTTTCAAACATCAAAATAGGTCTTTCGGGAAACAACCTTATCAATATATTTGATTATAACAGTTATGACCCCGAGGTTTCTAACTTTGGTTCGAACGGACTTTCCACAGGGGTCGAGGTTACGCCGTTTCCTACCTCAAAACGCTTTTTATTCCACGTATCAGTAGGCTTTTAGAAATTAAAATAAAGAAAAATGAAAATGCTAAATAAAATTTTAACGATTACGATAGCGCTGTTTCTGTTTATTTCTTGTGAAGTCGAAGATGGCGAGAACTTGAACGGGGCGGATACTACCTCGATATCCTCGGATATTTCAAGAGGTGAACTAGGAGATGCTATTGGAGGTGTTTTTTCGGATATGCGACAGCGTTTGGGGACCCAGGTTGATGCCATGTCGGTAGTCGGAAGGGAATATTGGCGAATAGCATCTTCCGATCCTAGATGGACCGGCGATCTGTTGACTGGCGTGCTCGATGACAACACTTTTTATACCACGACGCCCTATGCTGGCAGATACGCCACCGTAAAGGACATTAATCTGATATTGGATGGTCTGGACAATACCACCGCCGATTTTTCGGAGGTTGAGAAAGCTGCTACAAGAGGTTTGCTCAATACGATCAAGGCCCACGAATTTCTGATGGTGCTCAATATGCAGTTCGAGAACGGAATCAGAACCGACGTATCCGACTCCGATAACTTGGGCGGCTTTAATGCTTATGACGAATCACTTGCTATTTTGATAGATATATTGAACTCGGCGGCCGAGGATTTAGATAGCGGCGGTGAAGCCTTCCCTTTTCCGATTCCTGCTGGGTTTGAGGGGTTCGGTACACCGTCGACATTTAACGGATTCAACAAGGCCTTGGCTGCTCGAATAGCGGCATATCAAGGCGATTATCCAGAAGTATTATCCTATTTAGGCGATTCGTTTTTAGATTTGGAAGGTGACCTCGCTATCGGTGCTTACTTTACATTTTCTCTGACCGGTGCCGATTTGGCAAACCCCTTGTTTTTTGCTCAAAATTCAACGGTAGCCAATGTACGCATTGCTCATCCAACCTTTATTTCCGAAGCGGAAGCCGATGATGACCGCCTCGAAAAAGCACCGATTAGGAATGAACCTTTGAGCAATGCGGGTCTGACCGGAGCATACGATGTTTTTGTCTATAAAAGTAATATTGATCCCGTGGGTATAATCAGAAATGAAGAATTGGTGCTGTTGAACGCGGAAGCCAATCATATTACGAACCCATCGGAAGCAATAAATTCAATCAATATTGTTCGGAATGCGGCCGGTCTGCCGGATTATTCTGGAGGAAGTGCACCAAGTGACTTGGTAGAAGAAATATTGCAACAGAGGCGATATTCATTATTCGCCGAAGGTGGTCATCGGTGGATCGATTTAAGAAGATTCGGAAGATTGGACGAATTGCCCTTAGACAGAACTGGTGACAATACGGTAACCCAATTTCCTACGCCTCAAAATGAAAATCGCTAGAGCTGATATTGCAAAAGAAAGTCCCGCTAAATTTGGCGGGACTTTTTTGCAAATTATTCATGGCCTAAGCTGCCTCCTCCAATTCCTTACGTTTTTCAACAGCCCTATTCTTCTTGCCACTTCCTCGAACCTTTATTTTTATCCGATAGCTAATATTGAATAGTACCGGTACAATAATTAACGTCAAGAATGTCGCTACAATCAGTCCGAAGATAACGGTCCACGCCAAAGGCCCCCAGAAAACCACGTTGTCTCCGCCCATATAAATATTGGGGTCGAATTCGGAGAACAGGGAAAAGAAATCGATGTTCAATCCTATGGCTAGTGGGATCAACCCTAACACCGTTGTGATTGCCGTAAGAATTACAGGGCGAAGCCTGGCTTTTCCACCTACGATTATCGCTTCTTTTGCCTCGTCCAAAGTTAGAAGTTCGCTCATATCTTCCATACCCAATTTTATCTTTTTACGATCAATCAAAATCTGCGTATAATCGAGCAATACTACCCCATTGTTGACTACAATGCCCGCTAAAGAGATAATACCCATCATGGTCATCATAATGACAAAAGACCATCCTGTAATCATCAAGCCCCCGAAAACGCCGATAAAGCTTAAAAAGATAGCGATCATAATTATCAAGGGTTTTGAGATACCGCCGAACTGGAATATCAATATCAAACAAATAAGTCCCAATCCTGAAAAGAAGGCGCCGATCAAGAACATCTGCTGTTTGTTCTGCTCTTCCAATTGGCCGGTATAGTCGATTTTGATATCGCTTGGGAGGCCATTAAACGCTTCCATCTCTTTTTGGATTTCCGATACGATGGCGCCTGCATCGGTAAAACCGGGTTTAAGACCCGAATAGACCGTTACTACCCGGTTGCCGTCACGATGCTTTATGGCACTGAATCCCGAAGTGTTTTTCTCCTCGGCAACAGCGGATATCGGAATCTCTTTAATCTGCCCGCTGGCTTGATCCCTGAAAATAATATTCTGGTTGAACAGGGCGCTTTTATTGTACCTCAGCTCTTCGTTAAAACGGATGTTGATGTCATAATCCTCGCCATCCTCTTTATAAATACCTGCTTTTTCCCCGAAAATAGACCTACGTAATTGATTGCCTACCTGCCCCACGTCCACACCGAGCTCACCGGCTTTCTCACGATCGACGAGTACCTGCATCGAAGGTTTACCTTTGTTCACATCGATTTTCAACTCTTCGATACCACCGATATTCTAGGTGTTCACAAAATTGCGGATGTCTTCCGCCGTGTTGATGAGTTGGTCATAGTCATTACCCTCCAATTCAATGTTGATGGGATAGCCCGCCGGCGGGCCATTGGCGTCTTTTTCTACCGAAATGGCCAGCCCCGGATAAATACCGTCCAAGTCTTCCTGCACCTTGGCCCGTATGTTTTCGGTGTTGATGCCCTGACGATATTTATACTCGCTAAAGTTCACGGTCATCTTTCCTCTATGTGGCATTTCTGCGGCGGAACCGCCATCGGTCAACGGGTTTCCGGCACCTTCACCGACTACCGATACCGCTGAGGCCATCATAAAGTTCTCGCCATCCTGTTTGTATTTAGGGTCGTCTAAAACAGCGTAGACCCGTTGTTCGATATCCTTGGTGATGTCGTTGGTCTTTTCTATGGATGTGCCTTCCGGATATTCGATATAGACATAGATTTCATTGGGCTTATTGTCGGGGAAGAACTCTATTTTAGTGCGTTGGCTTCCGACCGACATTCCGAATAACATAAAAACACTGATCAATAAAAGGAAAGTTATCCCAAAATACCAATACACGTTTCCGCCCCGCATTGCATGTTTCAACCGGCGTTCGTACCAGTTCTCGAAACGGGACATCGTTTTTTTCTGGAAACTTTCCGCTACGCCTTTAATGCCGTATTTATAGATCCAAAATAGAATAGCGGTCAACAACATTACCGTTCCCAATCCGCGCATAGCCCCTCCGAACAGTAATATCAAAATGCCGATACCCCCTAAAATCACACTCAAACGGATAAGTTGTTTTAACGTTAGCT
>NZ_JBGTHY010000112.1:0-33322 GCF_041745955.1 Pricia sp. | reverse complement strand
AACTCTTGGGCGGTAAGATGTCCCCTGTGAGTCGGGATCAACTTCTGCTTGAATTTACGAAAAGGGTCATTGTCGATCCATTCCACTTGGTAAGCGAGGGTAATCATTCTACGCAATCGCTGTATATGCTTCATTACCGCGCTATTGCCAATCTGCTGCTGATAATGTCTCGGCTTATGGCCTCGAAGAAAACTTTCAAAACCGAGAATGAACTTATAATCAAGCTCCGACAGCTCGATGTCGTTCCGCTTGTATTTCTTCTTTAAAAAGAGCAAGAGGTACTTCTGACTGGTAAGGTAGAGCCTTGAGGTGTTCCAATGTAGCTTTTCGAACATATGGGAATTATGGTACAAAATAATATCCTTTAAAGTGTATACCCGCTCTTCATCGTTGCCCAAATATTTCGATTTTATT
Organism: Pricia sp.; assembly: GCF_041745955.1. Lineage (NCBI taxonomy): Bacteria > Pseudomonadati > Bacteroidota > Flavobacteriia > Flavobacteriales > Flavobacteriaceae > Pricia > Pricia sp. The sequence continues at coordinate 32,908 of NZ_JBGTHY010000112.1, read as the reverse complement.
GTTTGGGGGGTAATACTTTTATTCGCTACCCTCAAATCACGGTAGCACTGAAATAAAGAGGAATGCACCTCGTCCAGATGTTGGTTTAGACGTTTTGCTTTATCTCCGGTACCCTTTAACCGTTGCTTTTTTGGATTCCAAAGCTGAACTTCTATTCTATGTTTTAAACTTAGATTTAGCTTTTTACCATCTACGGTAATCCTGGCGTAAAGTGGGGCCTGGTTATTCTTGATTCTTTTCGCGTATATCCAGAACAGGATAGAAAATGTGGAAGAAGTGCGCATGACATTCGTCTTTAAGTTAAACTTAGTTGAAGACGAAAGTCAAACCACCGGTAAAACGTTTTTTAACAGTTCAAAAACGACTCATTTAGAGATACGACAACACTTGGCAAAAAATGTTGACGATTTGTGAACTCTTATGAATCGTTTCAAATGATGTCATTTGAAATCAAAAAAACGTAAAACATTGAAAATCAATCTAATTTGTATTCGATTGAACTCCTTTGTAAGTCAAAAAGTAGCCTCGGCAAGAATCGAACTTGCATCTAAAGTTTAGGAAACTTCTATTCTATCCATTGAACTACGAGGCCGAATATTAAGGACGGCAAAAATAAAGTTTTTTTCGGGAGCCATGAAAATCCGTAACAACTTATTTAATCCCAGTTCGCAAGTTATCAAAAACTTAATTACCTTGGATTGCTGAAATCCAACCAAAACCAAATGACCCTCTCCCCTTGGGATATTGCCATCGTAATCGCCTACGTCATCGGCGTGCTGGCGCTCGGGTTCTACCTTTCCAAAAAATCATCGAAAAACCTCGAATCCTATTTTTTAGGGGGTAATGAATTGCCATGGTATTATTTGGGACTCAGCAACGCCTCGGGCATGTTCGACATTTCGGGTACCATGTGGTCAGTGGGCATTCTTTTTGTTTATGGATTAAAAAGTGCTTGGCTCCCATGGCTTTGGCCCGTTTGGAACCAGGTATTCGTCTTCGTTTATCTCGCCATTTGGATGCGCCGCTCGAACGTCATGACCGGTGCGGAATGGATTACCTTCCGTTTTGGCGATGGCAAGGGCGCCAAACTTTCGCATATCATAATCGTCATCTTTGCGGTCATCAGCGTCCTCGGTTTTATCGCCTATTTCTTCGAGGGTATCGGCAAGTATAGCACCTCCATTCTGCCTTGGGACATGTCCTTTGATTTCTTAGGATATCAGGTGTCCTCGGCCCGAAGCTACGCGCTCATCATTTGCGGATTGACCTCGTTGTATACCGTAAAAGGGGGCATGCACAGCGTGGTCGCTACCGAGGTTATGCAGTTTGTCATTATGACCATTGCCTGTTTCGGCGTGGGTATCGTCGCCTATAACATGGTCACCTCCGAGCAGATTGCGGCCGCGGTTCCCGACACTTGGGACCAACTTTTCTTTGGATGGAATTTGGGTCTCGATTGGAGCAATTCGGCCTTCCCACAGGTCAATAACAAAATCGCTTCCGACGGTTTCGACCTCTTTGGCATCCTATTTATGCTCATGGTCCTCAAAGGTATTTTCGCCTCTATCGCCGGACCCGTACCAAGTTATGATATGCAGCGAATTCTGGCCACAAAGACTCCTTCCGAGGCCGCTAAAATGAGTTTTCTGACCATTTGCGTACTCTACATTCCTAGGTATTTCATGATTATTGGGTTCGCCGTGCTATCCCTAGTATATCTTGGCCCGGAACTACAGGCTATGGGCGACAACATTGACTTTGAGCAAGTGCTGCCGATGGCCATCAACAACTTTCTTCCGGTGGGCTTGAAGGGCCTGATGCTCGCAGGTTTCCTAGCCGCATTTATGGGTACGTTCGCCGCCTTTGTGAATTCCGCCCCCGCTTATATTGTCAACGATATTTATAAGAAATATATCAATCCTGGCGCGCCGGACAAAAAATTGGTGCAACTGAGCATTATTTCATCTTTGGCCCTGGTCATGGTAGGAATAGCCTTTGGATTTAACGCCGGATCCTTGAACTCCCTTATTCTTTGGTTAAGCTCTTCACTTTACGGAGGATATGTAGCGGCCAACGTGCTCAAATGGATCTGGTGGCGCTTTACCGGCAACGGTTATTTCTGGGGAATGTTCTTCGGATTGATCGCCTCGACAGTCAAATTCCTATTTTTTCCCGATTATGTGGATATTTTTGTGTTCCCCATAATTTTGGTCTTTTCTTTCATAGGATGTATCATCGGTACATTTCTAGAATCCCTGCCCAACCGGAATCAGGTAAAGCGATTTTACAAGCAGACCAGACCTTGGGGATTTTGGGGGCCGATCAAACAAGAAGTCATGGCCGAAGACCCAACCTTTGTACCAAATATGCATTTTAAACGCGATAGTTTCAACATCGTCGTCGGCATCGTGTGGCAGATGGCACAGGTCGTTATTCCAATTTATTTTATGCTTAGAAAGGATACCGAAATGGTTATTTGGAGCGCGGTGTTGATCTTGACGAGTTATCTCTTGAAAAAGTTTTGGTGGGATAGGTTGGAAAGGGATTAAGGTCGTTCCTAAAAAGAATGATATATTTATGCAAATAACAGGGACTTTCATAGACGAGATCAGCCACGACATCCCCCATCAAAATTGGGGGCCAAAGGAATGGGATATCGATTTCTCCCACATGAAAAAAATGGGTATTGACGCTGTAATCCTCATCCGATCGGGCTATCGCCGGTTCTTGACATATCCCTCCGGGTATTTGATGGAAAAACACGGTTGCTTTAAACCGCCCATAGATTTGGTAGACCTGTTTTTGAGGCTCTGCGAAAAACACGGTATGACTTTTTATTTCGGCACATACGACAGCGGAAAATATTGGGATACCGGCGACATGCGACACGAGATCGACATCAATTTACATATCATCGAAGAAGCGTTTCAAAAATATGGACACCATAAGCATTTTGGCGGATGGTATCTCAGTCTAGAATTAAGCCGAAAGACCAAGGGCGCGGTAGAATCCATCGCCAAATTGGGCCGCCAATGCAAGGCCGTAAGCAACGGATTGCCCGTTTTGATCTCCCCTTGGATTGATGGAACAAAGGCGACAGCGGCCACCGAAAGGCAGCTTGTCAAAGACGATGCCATTTCCCTAAAACAACATGAAAAAGAATGGAACGAAATTTTCGGAGGCATCAAAAATGATATCGATATCGTGGCCTTTCAAGACGGCCATGTCGATTATCATGAACTGGAAGATTATTTGAGGATAAACAAAGCTTTGGCGGACAAACATGGGTTACAATCGTGGACCAATTCCGAATCCTTCGACCGCGATATGCCCATTAAGTTTCTACCCCTCAAATTTGAAAAGCTGTTGCTTAAATTGGAAGCGGCCCAGCGCGCCGGATGCGAAAAGGCGATTACCTTCGAGTTCTCGCATTTTATGAGTCCACAGTCTGCGTATGTACAGGCGCGGCATTTGTATAATCGGTATATGGAAAGATACATAGCCCCTAAAGACGATGAGTAAGGTTTAGATTTCCGTGAAAATCTTGAATTTTTATCCCAGCCTGTTTAAGCGAACAAATGCATAATTATTTTTATGCCTAATAAATAGACTTGTCTTAAACCCGCTTTCCCTATCTATTCAAAACCTACGGCACTTTAAAGTACCGATTACAAATAGCTGTGCAGAACGATGCCTTGGGAAGTCGTTAGTTTGATTCACTTGTACGTCATAAAATTTTGGTAAAATACCGATGGCAGGGGCCCGTTGAAAATATCATCGATCAATGACCACATCGGGAGGTTCGATGACCTACTGGGATTTGTTCTTGCCAAACCTCCCTTATTCGAAACTTTTGCTAAAATGCTCATAATAATAAAGATTTAAGTTAAACAATACATTTGATAACTGTTCGACAAAAAAAATGCCAAATCCAAACGCCATGCCAATTGGCAAAAAAACTAAAATTCCGTTTATAAAAAACTGTTGATTTTTCTTTTCCCGTTTTATAGGGCTGTCAAAATGACATTTTTTAATCTGCATTGAAATGCCAGGGCGAAGATTGGATAGGAAACTTAAAATAAAAGTCCTTTTAAAAAGAACATTCCTATCATCCGTTCACATAACAAAATCATATCTTGTAAGCAGAAAAAATCTATATCATGAGCGATAAATTAAATCTGTTTGCCGGTGAAGCAACGCCGACCTCCAAGAAGGTTGCCCTGCCTGTCGGCGAGGCAGGCCTGCCTGCCGGTCAGGTAGGTTCCAGAAGAAACTTTGTGAAAAAAAGTGCTTTGGCTTTTATGGCCGGTAGTATTTTGCCGCAATTCAGCGCGAAGAGCTACGCCAACATTTTGGGGGCGAACGAAACGATCAACGTTTCGGTGATGGGCGTCAACAGCCGTGGCAACGCCCTTGCACAGAATTTTGCTGCTCAGAACGACTCCAATGTGATTCACGTTTGTGACGTAGATAGCAGGGCGATTACCAACTGCCTCGTTGCGCTAAAGGAACGCCAAACGGTGGAAGCCAAGGCCTATACCGATTTCCGGAAATCGTTGGAAAGCAAGGATGTCGATGTCCTGGTCATTGCCGCCCCCGATCATTGGCACGCACCCGCATCGCTTATCGCCCTGGAAGCCGGTAAACATGTCTATGTCGAAAAACCCTGTAGCCATAACCCGAGCGAGGGAGAAATTCTGGTCAAGGCAGCCGAAAAATACGGTAAAATAGTGCAAATGGGCAATCAGCGCCGTTCCTGGCCGAATGTAATGGAAGGCATCCAAGCGGTAAAAGATGGCGCTATCGGCCGAGTTTATTATGGCAAGGGATGGTATACCAATAACCGCCCCTCGATAGGCGTCGGCAAGGAGACCCCGACACCCGAATGGCTGGATTGGGACCTGTGGCAAGGCCCCGCTCCCCGAAAAAAGTTCAAGGACAATATCGTACACTACAACTGGCACTGGTTGTGGCACTGGGGCACCGGGGAAGCCCTGAACAACGGCACCCATATGGTGGATCTCTTGCGATGGGGCATGGAAGTCGACTACCCGACCCAGGTAAGTTCGAACGGCGGCAGGTACCGCTACAAAGATGATTGGGAAACGCCCGACACCCAAATCATCAACCTTGATTTCGAAGATAGCAAAACCATGTCTTGGGAAGGCCGGAGCTGTAATGGCAAACCCATCGAGGGAAGTTCCGTAGGCGTTGTTTTTTATGGGGAAAACGGAAGCCTGCTCATTCCCGCCGGAAATAGCTATACCCAGTTCGACCTCGACGGCAAGGTCGTAAAAGAGGTAGAGAACACCGAAGTGATCGATGCCCGCAATAAGAGCAATCCCGCAGAAAAATTGGATGCCTTACACATCCAGAATATGTTCGACGCCATAAAAAATGGTGGAAGTTTAAATTCCGATGTTGATTCCGGACATAAAAGCACGCTGTTGGTCCAACTGGGAAATATCTCGCAAAGGGTAGGCCGGTCTTTGGAGATCAATCCCAAAGAGGGACATATTATTAAAGACAAGGATGCCCAGAAACTTTGGAGCCGTGATTATGAAAAAGGATGGGAGATGAAGCTTTAACCAACAAATTAAATCCATGAATTCCAGAAGAGCATTTATTGAAAAACTCGGTAAGGGCGCAGCCTTTTCGACTTTGGCGTTGGCGACACCTCTCGACGCAACATCGCAGTGGCTTACCAAAAATAATAAGGAAATGAAAACCTTTAAAATCGGCATCATAGGTGCCGAAAACTCGCATACCGCCGATTTTGGCAAACTCTTTAACGTGGAAAAGGCATTTCCGGGTATGGAAGTGAAATATGTATGGGGAGAGACCCAGGAATTTGCCGAAAAAGCGATGCAGGATGGTAAAATACAGAACCGTGTCGATGACCCGAAAGATATGCTCGGTAAAATCGACGGACTCATCGTAGACCATCGCCATGCCAAGTTCCATCTTGAAACGGCCATTCCCTTCATCAAAGCGGGGGTACCGACCTTTATCGACAAACCTTTCTGCTACCGGGCAAAAGAAGGCAAGGCGTTTTTGGAGCTCGCAAAAAAGCACGGCACTCCCGTTACTTCCTTCAGTTCGGTCGCCAATAGCTATGACACTTTTGATATCAAGGAACAGCTAAAAACTATGGGCACTATCGATCAGGTCACACGTTACGGCCCGGCGACCCTCGATTCGGAATATGGTGGTATCTTCTTTTATGGGGTACACTCCGTTCAACCCTTGCTATATCTTTTTGGCGATACCGTTGAAAGGGTCAGGGTACAGAAAAACGGAAAAAACAGTTCCGCAAGCTTGGTCTTCGAAAACGGCATGATGGCGAGCTTGATATTTACTACCAAAAATTATGGTTGGCAGACCTTTGTGGAAACGGAGAAAGGTATTGTTGAGCTCAGATCGAGGTTGGAAGAAAAGACACCAGGTAAAAATTATGTCGATATGGTACACATGTTCAAAACAGGAGAAACCTCGAGAAGCAATGAAAGTATCATCCATTGCGTTGCCGTGCTCGAGGCCCTTGAAAAATCGGTAACCAGCGAACAATGGGAAAAAGTGGCTAAATATGACGAAATCTAAAAATGACACTAAAATCAAGTAGCATATACATATCCCTTGTTCTTATTTTTACCATCTCCATGACATCCAATGCACAAAAGATAGAGGGCCTATTGTATTCCGATGGAAATCCGGTTTCGCTTTCTTTGGATAAGGGAAAGATCACTGAAGTGTCCCCCTTGAAAAAGGATGCCAAGATTCCCAAGACCTATATCGCACCCGGATTGATCGACATTCAGATCAACGGCTATGTCGGCGTCGATTTTTCAGGACCCGACCTTACCGTAGCGGGAGTGAAAAAAGCCACCAAGGCACTGTGGAAAGCTGGGGTAACCTCCTATTATCCCACGGTCATTACCAGCGATATCGAGCGTATCAAGACCAATTTCGCTATTCTTGCCAAGGCGAAGAAAGATCCCGAAATCGGATCCTCCATTCCGGGTTTCCATTTAGAAGGCCCATACATTTCTCCCATAGCAGGTTTCCGTGGCGCCCATTTGGAAAAATATATCAAAGCGCCCGATTGGGCAGAATTTCAGGAACTGCAGAAAGCGGCCAACGGCTCTATCAAATTGATTACCCTTGCCCCAGAACTGGAAGGTGCCATCCCATTTATCCATAAACTTGTCGAGAGCGGCGTTACCGTATCCCTGGGCCACCATAACGGTTCTGCCGAAGACGTAGCCCTTGCCGTCGAAGCCGGCGCCAAACTGTCAACCCATTTGGGCAACGGCTGTGCGAACGAGATCAATAGGCACAACAATCCACTTTGGCCGCAGTTGTCCAATGAAGCACTGACCATTAGTATTATCGCAGATGGTTTCCATCTTACCCGCGAGGAGGTACGTACCTTTTACAAGACAAAAGGAGCCGATAAAACCATTTTGGTATCAGATGCCCTTGATCTAGCAGGACTTCCCCCTGGGGAATACACCCGCGGCGAGCGCACCCTACTGCTGACCCCGAACGTAGTAAAACTTCCTAAGGAAAATGTGTTGGCCGGAGCCGCTTCCCCGATCAGCAAATGCGTTGGCCAGATTATGGAATACACCGGATGCTCGTTGAAAGATGCCGTACAAATGGCCAGCACCAACCCGGCCGAATTCTTCGCTTTGAAAGAACTGGGCACGATCGAAAAAGGCAAACGTGCGGACCTTATCCTATTTACTATGGAAGACAATGAAATGGTTATTGATAGGACCTATGTCGGGGGTGAACTGGTTTACACTCAAAAATAATCATGAAGTTTCATTTTATTGTTATTAATTGGAAAAGCTGATTTTAATGAAAAGGGATAAATCAAAAAAAGGTGCCACGAAAGACAAAAAAGTGTGCGTCTATTTTTACTTGTGGAAAAAGGTATAAATCTTAGGTCTTACCGTACTAAGTCAAAGTATTCAAAAATTTCGAAGGCAACATCGTAATCGTTAGTATATCCTATGAAGAGCCAACCACAAACAAAAAAAATACTCCTGGCCCTCAGTGCCGTAGGCCCCGGACTTTTCCTTATCGGTTACAACATCGGCACAGGCAGTGTGACCACCATGGCCAAAACTGGGGCAGAACACGGTATGGGGCTTTTTTGGGCACTTATCCTTTCGTGTATTTTCACGTATATCTTAATGGTCGCCTATGGCAAGGTCACCTTGGTGACCGGCAAGACCGCACTGTTCAATATTAAATCGGAATTCAAATATGGTTGGATGCTATCCCTCTATATCATCATTGCGCTGATTATCGGCGAACTGCTTGCCCTTATCGGGGTGATGGGCATTGTCGCCGATTTGGTACAGGAAGGTGTACGGCTCGCCTTCGATGGTGAAATCGTTAACACCTTTTGGATCATCCTTTTCTTTGTGGTCATTCTTTTCATCCTTCTTTGGTATGGGCGCTATCAGACCTTCGAAAAAATACTGACCGTTCTGGTGGTCTTAATGGGACTTTCATTTCTGGTCGTTTTCTTTATGGTAAAGCCCAGCTTCTCATCCCTAGTCCAAGGTTTCGTACCCAGTATTCCCGATACGCCCGGGGCGTTCGGACTTATCGCCGCCATAGCGGGAACGACATGCTCGGCCGCCGTATTTATCATGCGAAGCACCGTGGTCGCCGAAAAAGGATGGGGCATAAAGCATTTAAAGGAAGAGAAAAAGGATGCCGGCGTATCAGCCTTTATGATGTTGTTATTGAGCGGGGCCATCATGGCCGTTGCCGCGGGCACTTTATATGTTTCCGGCCAAACTCTAGAAAACACGGTCGAAATGATCGGACTTTTCGAACCTATCGGCGGAAAGGTCGCGGCCTTTATCCTGATTATCGGTATTGCCGGCGCGGGACTTTCAACGATATTCCCCATCGTGCTGATAGCCCCTTGGCTGATAGCCGATTATCGGGGCACACCTAGAAACATCCGTTCCACTTCATCGCGTATCCTAATTTTCATAGCGCTTTTGTTTACCTTCGGAACGGTATTTTTGGAGGAACGCCCGCCCGCCCTTATGGTTTTTTCACAGGCTTTTCAGGCCTGTATTCTGCCGGCGGTAGCCATCCCTATCTTTATACTGATCAACAAGAAAAAACTCATGGACCAGTACACCGCCAAAATGAGATGGAATATCGGGATCGCAGCCGTTATCCTGTTTTCGTTGCTGACGAGCTGGTTCGCCATTGCTGATTTCTTGTGAAGGGTTGGCAGTAGCCATTTAATATAAAAGTTTAGAAATTTACATTCCCTATTACTTTCAAAATCCATTTATCCAGAAGGATAATACCATAAAAGCTCAATAACACTGCAACTCGAAAAAATGACAAAAACGCTAAAAATAGACAACCTTGACGTCGCCATTTACGAAACACCTGTCGCCATGGGCAAGGCAGCGGCCGATTTTGTGCAACGAAAGCTATCCGAGGCCATCGCCGAAAAAGGAAGTGCCAATTTGATCTTGGCCACAGGAGCCTCGCAGTTCAAATTCCTTGATGCGCTGAAGGAAAGGGATATCGAATGGCAAAAAATCACGGTTTTCCATTTAGACGAGTACAAGGATATTTCGGATACCCACCCCGCCAGTTTCCGGAAGTATTTAAAGGATAGGATACTGGACGCCGTAAATCCTAAAAAAATCCATTTCCTAAATGGAGATGTCGACGATGTAGAGGCCGAAATGTACCAATATTCGGAGGCACTGAGAAACCATCCGATAGACATCGCCTGTATCGGTATCGGCGAAAACGGACATATTGCGTTCAACGACCCGCCGGTAGCGGATTTCAATGACCCAAAACTGGTCAAACTGGTCACCTTGGACGAGGCTTGTAGAAACCAGCAACTGGGCGAAGGATGGTTTCCGATATTTGAAGACGTTCCCAAACAGGCCCTTACGCTGACCATCGCTTCCATTTTGAATTGTAAGGCCATCAGTTGCGTTGTGCCCGATGAACGAAAAGCGGAAGCCGTCTACAATACCTTATACCATGATATCAGTGAGGATTGCCCCGCCACTATCTTAAGGCAACACGAAGAGACCAAGCTGTTTTTGGATGCGGCTTCGGCATCTAGGATTGATAATTATGCTACTAAATCATAACACCTATAATACACCTAAATTGAAACACGCCGAATCTTATAAAAACGCTTTACTGAACGATGTTCTTCCCTTTTGGGAACACAACTCGCCAGACTCCCAATATGGTGGCTATTACACGTGTCTCGACCAAAACGGAAAAGTCTACGATACCGATAAATTCGTTTGGCTGCAAGGCCGGCAGGTTTGGCTATTTTCGATGCTCTACAATCAGGTTGAGCCACGCGATTCTTGGCTTCAAATGGCTAAATCGGGTGCAGGGTTCCTAAAAAAGTACGGAATGGATGCAGAGGGCAACTTCTATTTTTCCCTTACCCAACAAGGGAAGCCCCTGGTACAAGCCTACAGCATTTTCTCCGATTGTTTTGCGGCGATGGCCTTTGCGCAATATGCCAAGGCTTCCGGCGATGGGGAATTTAGGACGTTGGCAAAAAACACTTACCTAAACATTCTGCGCCGGAAAGATAATCCGAAAGGGATGTATGAGAAGAATACCGGTGAAAGACCACTGAAGAATTTCGCCTTGCCCATGATTTTGTCCAACCTTGTTTTGGAACTGGAAGACATCCTTGAACCGGAAGAAGTACAACAGACCATAGATTTCAGTGTCAACGAGGTCATGGAAGTCTTCCTCCATAAAGATTCCGGACTGATTTATGAGAACCTGCTTGCCGACGGTTCGGAGCACGACAGTTTCGACGGAAGATTGATAAATCCCGGTCATGGTATCGAGGCCATGTGGTTTATGATCGATATTGGGGTACGGCAAAACGATCCGGATCTCATTCAAAGGGCAACCGATACCATCATCCGTATTTTGGAATATGGATGGGACAACGAATTCGGTGGCATCCTCTATTTTATGGATGCCAAAGGCCATCCGCCCCAGCAACTGGAACACGATCAAAAACTCTGGTGGGTACACTTGGAAGCCTTGGTCGCCCTATCCAAAGCCTACGAACATCATCCAACGAAAAAAATAAAGGACTGGTACGAAAAAGTTCATACGTACTCGTGGTCGCATTTTCCCGATCCCGAAAATGGGGAATGGTTCGGTTATTTGAACCGTCAGGGGAAACCCTCATTGACCTTGAAAGGCGGTAAATGGAAAGGTTGTTTTCACGTACCACGGGCATTGTACCAGTGTTGGAAGACGTTTGAACGGATAGAAAGCAAAACTTAGGCGGTAGCAGTAACCGGTCCAATTTACCTCTTCTGGCAAAACAGGAACAGATCAAGGTATTGGAAATCAAACTAGAGATTAAGGACAGCTCGGTCTTTTCCAAGCCAACTTCGTTTACGTGTTCACTTTTTTTTTGCTTTTTTCCTTAACTCTTGTAGTTGATCTTGACATTTTTGAACAAAAGTCCAAATAAAACCAAAACGAAAACAGCAAAGCCCGCAGGATACATCCAAATCATCTGCCAATCATGAACGCCGTCAGATAGCAGATAGGCATCCGTAATCTTACCGGCCGCCCAAAAACCGATTAACATGCCTATGCCGTATGTGGCCAAGGTAATCAGGCCTTGGGCCGAGCTTTTATAGGTCTTGCCGGCCTTACTATCGGTATATATCTGTCCGCTTACAAAGAAAAAATCGTAGCAGACACCATGCAAGGCAATCCCTAACAACAATAAAACGACAAGATCGCCCGTATCGCCATAGGCGAACAACAGGTATCGAACCCCCCAGGCCAACATGGCCACCAACATCGTCATCTTGAAGCCGAAACGTTTAAAAAAATAGGGCAGTAAAAGCATGAACAAAATTTCCGAGATTTGCCCGATGGTCATTTTACCCGCGGGATTGGCCACCCCGATTTCCCCCAAAAACTGTCCGGCATGTTGATAGTAAAATGCCAATGGAATGCATATGAGCACCGAGGCCAAAAAGAAAATCAAAAAATTGCGGTCTTTTAGAAGGGAAAGTGCATCCAATCCCAAAATATCGGAAAGCGTGACTTTTTTCGAGGTATCGGCCCTTGGTGGGGTTTTGGGTAGCGTAAAACTGAATACCCCCAACACGGCCGAAGAGATGGCGGCCATTAAAAAGGTGTTTCTAAGAATTCCTTCGGAGATTCCCGTTTCAGAATCCCAGTTCAAATAGCTGATGAGCAGGCCGGCCGCAATCCATCCCAAGGTTCCGAAAACACGTACGAACGCAAACTCCTTCCCCGGATCTTTCATTTGGTTGAACGAAACGGAGTTTACCAAGGCCAACGTACTCATGTACATAATCATATAGGCCAATAAATACGGGAAAAACAGCCTAAAATCATTGGCCTGATAGAGTAGATACATCAATATAGCTCCCAAAAGGTGAAGTACGCCCAAAATACGTTCCGCATTGAAATATCTATCGGCAATCAGCCCGATTACGAACGGTGCCAAAATTGCGCCATACGATTGCGTGGAGTAGGCCATGGCAATCTCACCTCCATCGGATCCCAAGGTATTCGGAAGATAGATGCCCATGGTCACGTACCAACTGCCCCAAACGAAAAATTCAAGGAACATCATTACGGAGAGCTGCGTACGTACCGTGCCGGTCATAAAAAAGGTTTATCTCTTATAATGGATATAGTCCGAGGCCAATGGCTCTAGTCTGTTCCCCCTGAAATCCATGGCGATTTGGCCGCGGTGGTTCGCCGAATGGTTGATGATGTGAAAAAGCATATCCTGCAACGTGTTCGTAAACAACCGGCCTTCGGTATTTTCGTAGTCGATCCGTTTTTCGAAATCTTCGGTGCTCGAGGTAATGTCGAACGAATTCCGCTGGTTTTCATAGTGGATATCGCCCAAAGCCTGTATGTCGTGCAACTGCCAAACCTCGAATTCCGGTTTTCGCTCACGAATCCTCGCATTCCATAAATGATGGGCATTGAGAATGTGGCTAAATAGAAGCAGGCTTCTTTCGGGCACGGCATCAATAGCGCCAAAAGTGGCTATCAGTTGTTTGTTGCAATGGAAATTATAGTCGAAAAGGGAGTTGAAAAATGCTTTCACGTATGGGTCTTTTTATAATGAGACCCTTATCAGGTCATTTCTTTGGCTGCCTTGAGCATCAATTCCTTGGTGGCGATGATACCGGCTTCTTCACCGAGTTCGCTGCCTTCATATTCTACTCCGATAAAACCGGTATAGCCGTGGTCTTTGACTATCTGCAGCATTTTCACATAGTCGATCTCGGTCTCGTTGCCGCCGGGGTCGAAATCGTGGGTCTTGGCACTGACCGCCTTGGCATAGGGCATAAGTTCCTTTACACCTTTATATTTATCATATTCCTCGGCGCAGCCATCATCTGAACTTGTGATACAGAAATTTCCGAAATCGGGCAGGGTACCGCAATTGTCCATATCGACCGTGGCCATCACATCGGCGAGCATGGCACCGTTCGATGCAAGGCCACCGTGGTTTTCAACAAGAATATTGATGTTTTTGTCTTTTGCATACGTGGATAATTGGGCCAATGCGTCGATGGAATTGGCCTTCCATGCTGCTGGGTCGTCGCTTCCGTTAAGATTGACGCGAATGGAGTGGCATCCCATGGCCTTGGCGGCATCGATCCATTTGTGGTGGCGCTCTACGGTCTCTTTTCTTTCCTTAGCGTCGCTTACAGCCAGATTGCCTTGGCGATCGATCATTATCAAGACGTTCTGCATACCATGCTTTTCCGCCTCCGCATTCGATTTTTCAATGAATTTGGCCATAGCCTCCTCAGAATATTCGTCATTATCCAAATCGGCGGGGTACAGTTGATTCACATATTCCAATCCAGAAAATCCCCAGTCTTTGGCTTTTTCGGCAAAGGTATAAGGGTCGACACCATCCTCTTTGATCATTTTATGTATGCTCCATTGCGCCAGTGAAAGCTTGAAAAAAGGATCTACTGCTTTAACGGTCAGATTGGCATCCTCCGTCGTTTCATCTTCCTTTTTCTTGGTTTCCTTACAGGCATACATGCCTAAAAGTGAGAACGCCATTCCCGCTTGGGAGCTGTTTCTGATAAAATTTCTTCGCTTCATTGTTTTTGGATTAGTTGGTTGTATACTAAGAATGTAGCATCAAATTTTCCCTTTAAATACTATGACCATCAAGAAGTATAGCGACTAAATGTAGATAATTAATTTTATATTTAATAAATTTAGAGACTAAACAATTCATTTCCATGAATAAATTTCATTACAATCAAGAGCAAGATTCGTACGACGCCATCGTGGTAGGTACAGGTATTAGCGGTGGATGGGCGGCAAAAGAACTTTGCGAGAAGGGCATGAAAACCTTAGTCCTCGAACGCGGCCGGATGATCAAGCATATCGAGGACTACGAGACGGCGAATAAGGATGATTGGGATTTTCCGAACGGCGGCGCAGCTACCCAGGAAATCCTAAAAGAACAACCCAAACAGAGCCGGACGGGATACACGACCAATCAGGCCAGCCATATGTGGTTTGTCAACGATTTGGTACATCCGTACAACGAAAAACAACGTTTCGATTGGATGCGGGGTTATCATGTTGGTGGCCGTTCGCTGCAATGGGGGCGTCAAAGCTACCGTTGGAGCGATATCGATTTTGGTGCCAACCGCAACGAGGGTATTGCCGTCGACTGGCCCGTACGCTACAAGGATATCGCCCCTTGGTACGAAAAAGTGGAAAGGTATATCGGCATAAGCGGGGAAACCCTGAACCTGCCACAATTGCCCGACAGTATTTTTACGCCCCCAATGGATCTGAACTGTGTCGAGGAAGTCTTTAAGCAAAAAGTAGCGGAGGGCTTTGACGGCCGTACCGTTACGATCGGCCGGGTCGCCCACATTACCGGCGATAAGCAATACGAGGGCAACGGACGCCAACCTTGCCAATACCGTAACCGATGTATAAGGGGGTGCCCTTTCGGTGCCTATTTCAGCAGCCTTTCTTCTACCTTACCTGCGGCTGAGGCTACGGGCAATATGACGCTTCGGCCGGATTCCATCGTACACGAGGTACTCTACGACCCCGATACGAAAAGGGCCACCGGGGTCAAGGTCATGGACCGCGTGACCAAAGAGACCCATGAGTTCAAGGCCAAGGTAATTTTTCTTTGTGCCTCGGCAATTGCGTCATCAGCTATATTAATGCAGTCGAGATCGGATCGGTTTCCCAATGGTATGGGCAATGATTCCGATCAGCTGGGTAGAAACGTCATGGACCACCAGTTGGGCGTCGGTGCAGCCGGCAAGTTCGATGATTTTAAGGACAAATATTACAAGGGAAGAAGACCCAACGGGGTCTATGTGCCCCGATTCCGGAACTTGGGCGGCGCCTCCGATATGCCCGATTACAAGCGCGGGTTCGGTTACCAAGGTGGTGCCAGCCGTGGCAACTGGGAAGAATTGGTGGCAGAGACATCATATGGAAAAGACCTTAAGGAAGCCATTCTAAAACCCGGTGAGTGGACCATGGGTATACAGGGTTTTGGAGAAGTACTTCCCTACGAAGAAAATCGGTTCACCATGGATTACGAGAAATTGGACGGATGGGGCCTGCCCACAGTCACCTTCGATGCCGGATTCAAGGAAAACGAGCTGAACATGCGTAAAGACATGATGCAATCGGCCGTAGATATGTTAGAAAAATCAGGGGTACGCGATGTAAAACCTTATGACAAGGAGACGGCATTGGGTCTGGGAATACATGAAATGGGCACCGCACGTATGGGTCGGGATAGAAGAACCTCGGTACTCAACGGAAACAACCAGTTGCACGACGTACCGAACGTATATGTAACCGATGGCGCATTTATGACCTCCGCCGCATGCGTCAACCCATCGTTGACCTATATGGCATTTACTGCACGGGCTGCAGAACATGCGGCCAATGAACTTAAAAAAGGAAATATATAATGGAAAGAAGAAAAGCACTTAGAAATATGGGATTGGCCTTGGGATATACCGTCGCCACCCCCACCTTGATAAGCATCATGCAGAGTTGCCAAAACGAAACGGTACTCGAATGGACGCCCGATTTCTTTACAAAGGATGAAGGAGCGGCCTTAACCAAGTTGGTGGATATTATCATCCCAAAAACGGATATCCCATCGGCATCGGAAACCCAGGTGCACCTCTTCATCGATAGATTTGCGAATGAGGTGTTCGACGAACGGGAGCAACGATTCTGGAAAATGTCGTTCGCCCGCTTTTTGGAAAAGGCCCAAACGGATTCCGGCGAAGATAATGCGGGCGACCTGACCGCCGAAAACCTTGAAGCTGTTTTAGGGCCTGCGTTAAAAATACCCAAAGAAGATCAAATAAAGAACTTTAAGGCCATACAACAATACAACGAAGCTATTGAGGAAGGCAAAGAACCGCTCTTAGACGATTCAATCTCTCGCTTTGGCTTCGCCAACAATTTACGCGGATTGACCATAATGGGCTATAAAACCTCGGAATATGTAGGGGAAGAAGTATTGGCGTACCTGCCCGTGCCCGGTGTCTATATCGGCTGTGGTGATCTTCAGGAACTGACTGGGGGAAAGGATTGGTCGATTTAAAAATTCAATATTCTTACTTTCACTGTTAACCAAAACTACTAGTCAAAAGTACCGACTTAAACGAAAACCAATGAAAAGAAGAAATTTTATACAAAAAACCGCTTTGACCGGCGGTGCGATTTCCATGGGCGGGGCTTTTACGTATGCCAAAAACAGCAAAAGTACTATCCTAGCACCCCATAAATTCAACCTCAAGTATGCACCACATCTAGGCATGTTCGAAAATCTGGCGGGCAAAGATCCCATCGACCAGCTCAACTTCATGGCCGATCAAGGGTTTACCGCGTTTGAGGACAACGGAATGATGAAACGCGACGTTGCCTTGCAGACCAAAATGGGCGAAATCATGGCAAAACGAGGGTTGACCATGGGCGTATTTGTTGTCGACAAAGGCGGCAACATGGAAAATACGTTGGCCGCCGGCAAAAAGGAACACGTCGATATTTTTTTGGACGGATGTAAAAAAGCCGTCGAAACCGCGAAAAGATGTAATGCCAAATGGATGACCGTAGTCCCTGGCGGGTTCGAAAGAAACCTTCCGACCGGTGTGCAAGATGGCCATGTTATCGAAGCCCTGAAAAGAGGTGCAGAAATTTTCGAACCGCACGGGCTGGTCATGGTACTTGAACCCTTATCGGATTCCCCGGACCTATATCTGCAAAATTCCGATCAGACCTATATGATCTGCAAGGGGGTCGATAGTCCCTCATGTAAAATACTGTTCGATATCTATCACCTACAAAAAACCGAAGGTCACCTCATTCATAATATGGGACTTACTTGGGATGAGATCGCCTACATACAGATTGGCGATAATCCCGGCCGAAAAGAACCCACCACCGGCGAAATCAATTATAAGAATGTCTTCAAGTGGATCCATGAAAAAGGCTTTACCGGTGTTTTAGGTATGGAACACGGCAACTCCAAAGAAGGTAAGGCAGGTGAACAGGCGGTTATCGACGCGTATAAGCAAGAGGATGCTTTTATGTAACTCCCCACAACTTTTATCGAAGCTTACGCTTGCGGTCAAAACTTAGATATCCCCGCTAGATGTAGGGCTTAACCCTGTGCAAACAAACCGATGGCAGTCATTTAAAAAAGAATCTTGCTTTTTAATTATCGCAAGTAGTCTTTTTGCCCATTTTGCAACGTATATAACACCTATTTATGCCTTTAGGTTATGGATAAATACGTAATCATACTATTCATATATGTAGCAGCCTATATTTTTGCGGTATTGGCCCGACCTTATATCGAGAAATAAAATGGGGTAGCCCTTCACGACTCCATATAAAAAAAGCCCCTATTTCAGGGGCGTTTTTTGTTAAGTAGGTTACGGTTAATATTGGGCAGCTTGTTAGCTTTTGTTGGTCAGGTGTCGATTTGGGGTCAACCCGATCACTTAATTACAATGTAAACTTACGCCGCAATCCCGATACTTCTAAATTATTGTTGTGAACATGGTGCAGGATGTTGTGAAAAATACGACCTGCTAAATTTATCCGATGAATGGTAGGATCGATTTTGTTATGGTTTATAAATTACAAATGAAAACCGGGCGTCAATCGACGCACCTGAAGTATTTGCTGTAAAAACTCCCATATTATTTCTTTGTATCAAGTGACTAATAAAGCCGAAAGCAGTTGATTCTGATCCTCTTGAAACGGTCATAGTATGACTGCTATAACCAATTACTTCCCCCGTAACATTTATCTCATAGGCTCCCTCTCCGTACTTTCTTACCGTAAAATTTCCACTGCCGTTTGCTGTACTTCCGTCGGCCTCAATCGTTCCGTAGGCTACGGGCAACAAATTGGTTGCGCCGGTCGAAGGTCTGTTCACCTCGCCTGAAGTCTTGATATCGCCATTAACATCGAGCGCAGCCTGGGGGTTAAAGGTATTGATCCCCACTTTATTATCACCGCGAAGGGTCATAATATGGTTCGAGGTGCCGCTATCGTTAAAATAATAGCTCATGGTACCGGAGGCGGCATCGGTACGGATGCCCGCAATCTGGTCCCAAGAAGAGGTGCTGCCTTCTTTGCTGAACCTTATATCGGCGCGATCGCCGGCAGTGGTCTCCAAATTCATAAAAGGACTTGGGTCATAATTTTTGGAGATGTGGAGCTTTCCTGTGGGATCAGTCTTCCCGATGCCTACGTTGCCAGCATTGCTTATGGTCATACGCGGAAGGCCGTTCGTTCCCAAATTAAGCGGTCCGTCCTCCAAGTTGATGATACGGCCCGTTGGCCCGGAAAATACTTCATTCCGCATCCCTACCCATAAACCATCATTAAGTTCTGAACCTGTAGAAGTGGTGGTATACTGCGAATTGCTTTCGAAATCCGTTGAGTGGATGTGTTGCAGGCTTGACGGCGTAGCCAATCCTATTCCTACATTGCCCGTGTCGAAAAAAATATTGTCCCCATCTTCATTCCATAGCGAACTTCTCCCTCCGGCCGCCCCGACAATCAAATTCCCATTGGCATCGGCGACAACGTTTCGCTCTCCCGTTCCAATCAATGCCCTTGAACGGATATCTCCATTAACGTCTAATTTTGCCGTGGGATCGTTGGTTTCGATTCCAACGAAACCGGCATTATAACTGATGCCTGTCGCAATTTCATTCCACAGCGAGCTTCCTGCGCCACCACCAATCTCATCGGTACCCACTACCCAATTGCCCAATGCCGCATCCCATTTCGCTACTTGGCCGTCGGCGGTACCCACGAGACCGTCAATCAGCCCGCCATCGCCTACAAGAAGCCCGTGGTTTCGCGTAACATCGATTTCGTTGGTGGGATCGGAATCCGCATCTATGACGCTACCGCCTACCAGTTCGTCGATCGCCGCCTGGGCATTCGTCGCCGTAAGTCCCGTGGTCGTATTGTCATAGGGGACTTCCCCGGCGTTCTGATCGTCGGTTCCGCCCGGGGGAAGTATCGGACCCAGATCCACCCCGGTACCATCGGAAATCTGCAAATTGGTTCCGGAAAGCGACAGGTTCTGAAACTCGTTCGCGGGATCGGCATCCGCATCCGTAGCGCCACTGGGGAGGGTGATTTCCCCGCCATCGGTAAGGGTGATCCGGTTGGTGGCCGGATCAAAACCAAGGGTCTGGATTTCGTTGGTCGGGTCGGCATCGGCATCCGTACCACCACTGGGAATTATTACCGAATTACCGTCCGATAAACTCAATTCGTTCGTTCCGGAGTTGAAACTCAAGGTCTGGATCTCGTTGGCCGGGTCATTATCGCCGTCCCCCGTATCGCTTGTGGCCAGTTCGTCTATGGCCGCTTGCGCAGTGTTCGCCGTTAGTCCCGAAACGGCATTGTTGTACGGCACCTCTTCAGCGGATTGGTTATCGCCATCGCCCGATCGAATCGCATAGGGTACCGCCATCATTTCCGTAGTGCCGATTGCGTTGCCGTTGATAGTTACGGTCATAAAGGTGGCCCCGCCGCCCCATGGCAAATTGTTGTAATCACCGGCCACGGTGTTCCCGTTTCCAATCTTTAGGCTGAAAACGCCGTTGGCATCCGTGGTCAACGAGTGGTTTTCCTCGTATTGGCTTGGGGCGTTCGCCGCGCCGAATTTTAGGGCTATTCCCAAGGTCATGCCCTCTTCGGCCATCAGTTGTCCTTCGGCGTTACGGGCGACTCCCTGATAGTTGATAAAGTCCTTTTGGGCTTCTTGTGCCCTTGCGCCTGGAGCAAAAAATAGTGCTAGTAAGATGGCTATAAAAAAGTAGTTTGATTTCATTGTCTTTAGTTTTTAATAATTTTGAAAAGTTTTTCTTTATGCTCCCCAAGAACATAGAACTGAAGTACATAGGTGCCCTTATTAATATAACTAAGGTCTATTTCGTGGTGCAGTTGCTGGGTATCGACCTTTTGTATCAATACCCTCTGCCCGTTTATGGCAAAGAGGGCCATTCCCAAAATTTCCTTGTCGTTGGTGAAAACGGTGAGGACATTATCCACTGGGTTCGGATAGACCTTTATTCCACCTAAGTCTTTTTCGGGAACGATGGCCGCAACGTACAGCGAACCTGCCCAAAAGCCTTGATCGAGCGATGTCCCGTTCGATATCGGACCTACGATAGGTTCGCCGATTGTAAAGCCTATAGCGATTCCGTAGCCATACAATGCCATGCCACCGGAACTTACCACTGTTTTGCCGATGGACTGGGCGTTCAAACCTATTGTTAGGTGGAACAGAAATAGATAAATAGGTAGTAGTTTCATCATAGAATACTTTGATTTTTGTATTCTATGTTTTTGAAGGAAAAAGGTTAACATCGGTCCGGAAGTATTTTGAGCCTTGTTAAAAACGGTCTTTAAAAGACCGTTTCTGCCTTATGAAGAATTTGTGTTACAACTGGAAAATCAGTTCTAGACATGTAATCAGACTTAGCCCGGCAATGGCAAAAAGGACGATGTAAACGAGAATAGCTTTCATAGATCTGTTGTTTTGTGGTTAAAAATTACGGGGGAGGATGAAAAAAAGGACATTACGAACAGGAAGTACTATCCTGTTATCGTATTTGAACACAAGATAGGGCATGGTGCCCATATATCAAGGGAAGTTGTATGAATTGCATTCATCGATGTATGTTTGGCGAACTATCGGAATCTGAAGGCAAGCGGGATTTCCTTTTGTGGTCAAACGCAAATAAATGGCGTATACGATGGCCCTTGAACAGTTCATATAGATAATCCTCTACCTCTATCCCTCAATCGTCAAGAGCTTCCTTAATTTTTAACAGCTCGTCGAGAGTCATGGCATTTTCTTCCGATATAGCCCACTGAACCCTTGTCAGAACATCAATAGGTGAGTGAGGCCAAGGCTATCACCACCATAGACATCGCTACGATTAGCATTACGAAGAACACCCAGGTAGTGCCGTCCATTTTTTTTAATAGTGTCATTGTTGTTTGGTTTTAGTGTTTGTTGTTGTCTTTTTTCTGTAGGGAATATGTTCGTTAGGTTTTTAAGATCAGCTCCCCCTTGTTACTTGATACGACCTCGGCTTTGATCTTGCCCAAATCAAAACGGTCGCCGGGCAATAGCCGATCTGCGGGTAAATAATATTCTTCGAGGAAAATCTGCTTGTCGGTATACATGATTATGGTGGTATTTTCTTTGGGTACTATAATATCATTTTTTATCTCATAGCTGCCCTTGAGCAGACCGATATAGAATTTGCGGTCGTTATCCTTTTTATAGATTTCCTCCCTTTTCTTGTTTTGAAAAGTGTGGAACAGTTCCAATTGCGTTACCGCCCCGGTTTTTGAACTGACTACCAATACCACCTTGGTCTCATTGGTGCTATACGTCTGTGCCCCTAGTGTAAAACAGGAGCTCATCAACATAAAGAAAAAACAGTCCCCTAAATATTTCATGGTTCCAAACTGTTTATTGTTTATAAAGCGATTCACAATCTGTTCCGTCGGACAAAACAAACCTACAGCACTTCATAAAAAGTGAATGCCACGTATGTAACGAAGTATGGAACATATGTAACAGGAGACTTTTTTTAAGTGGTTTGAAGAAATTCCGATGGCGTCTTTTTGTAGGTTTCCTTGAAACATTTGATAAAATAGGAAGGGGTATTGAAACCGACCGTATAGGCCACTTCGCTGACGGAAGCATCGGAGGTCCTTAAAATTTGCAGGGCCTGCTTTAAACGTTGTGAGCGGATGAAAGCGGTTGTGGATAATCCCGTAAAAGCAAGCAATTTTCGATGCAGTTGCATACGGCTCATACCGACCTCCCTACAAAAAAATTCGGCATTGAATTCCGAATCGGAAAGATGTTCGTCAAGTACTTTTTGCAGCCGGTTCAAGAAAATTTCGTCGGTGGGTGTAATGGCAATATCTTTGGCCTCTAAAACCAATTCCGTACTATAGCGATTCCGGAGTGCCTTTCTGGTCTGTATAAGGTTGTCGACCCGGGTCTGTAAAATTTGAAGCTTAAATGGTTTGGCCACAAAATCGTCCGCTCCGGACCGTAACCCCCTTAATTCTTGCTCCTCGCCTGATCCTGCGGTTAGCAGTATGATGGGAATATGGCTGGTGCTCTCGTTTGACTTCAAGGTGTCGCAGAGTTCGATACCATCGCATACCGGCATTCGTATGTCGGTAATGATCAGATCCGGAACTGTTTCCAAGGCCCTTGCGATACCCGCTTTTCCGTTTTCGGCCTCGTATACCCGATACTTATTTTTCCAAACGGATTTTAGGAACTCACGCACCTCTTTGTGGTCTTCTACCACCAACACAATTGGCAACTCGTTTACAATCTCGTTTTCTGTGGAATTTTCGGAAGAAAGGTCCAACGTGTCGAAGACCTCTTTTACATGCGTCGGTCCTATTTCGGTGGGTGTTCCCACTAAATCCGTGTATTCGGCATCTTTGAACCCGATGGGAAGTTCGACCAGACAAAGGATGGTATCGTCCGTTTCCATCCGCATGTTTATTTCGCCTTGATAAAGTTGCACCAGTTCCTTGACCAACGAAAGCCCCACCCCGGCACCTTCGGCATATTCGTCTTTTTGGTAAAAACGGGTGAACCATTTGTCGGTATCGACAGCTGAATGTTCCTCAACGGTATTCGTTACACGAACCTGTAATTTCCCCTCCGTATTGGTTGCCTCGAACCGGCACATTCCGCCATCGCGGCCGTATTTGAAGGCATTGGAGAGCAGGTTGGTCACGATTTTTTCAAGGGCATCCTCATCGTAATATGCGCTTTCAAGAGTATCGATATGGATGTCGTAATCCATATTATTTTGGGATGCCCGGTATTCGAAGGAGGTGGCCAACATCCCCAGAAAAAGACCAAGGTTTCCCTCACGAATTTTCAGTGTCATCTTCCCTTTTTCGAGCTTGGCCAAATGCAACAGTTGGTCTACCAGCGTAATCAAGCGGTTGGTGTTACGTTTTATCATCGAAAAATTCGAAAAATCGGTATCCGTGAGTCCTCCCTCGCCCAATTTGGCATCGATAGGCCCTGAAATCAGGGTCAGCGGCGTTCTAAACTCATGGGATATGTCGGTATACAGTTTCGATTTCAGGTCGTTCAGTTTCTTCAATCGTAGGGCCTCCTCTTCTTTCAACTGAAAGTCGAGCTGCATACGCCAACGCCATTTGAAATAGGCATATACTGCCAGTACGGACGCTAATATCAGAAGAGCGTACATGGATTTGGCATAGGGGGTGGCATACCAGGGCGGCGCAATGGAAAAGGCATAACTAACAGGGTCATCGTTCCAGACTCCATCGTAGTTGCTCGATTTGACCTGAAATCGGTAATCACCCGGTGGCAATTGTGTGTAACGGGCAAAATTAGTATTGCCCGCCTGTACCCAGGCCTCATCGTAATTGACCAATCGGTATTGGTAGCTGTTTTTTTCGGGAAGCGAGTACTGTAGGCTCGAAAAACTAAACGAGACCGTGTTTTGATCATACCGTAAATAATGGCCATCGGTCATCGGGAAGGCCTCCTCGAAAACGCTAAAACCGGTTATGGTCGTTTTGGGCAGTAGGGTATTTTCTTTTATTTTACTGGGTTTGAACCAATAGAAACCGTCCAATCCGCCAAAATAGAGGTTTCCCTTTGCATCTTTATAGGATGCCCCGGTATTGAATTCTGTGGCGAGCCCGGCGTAGTTCGTATAGTTGGTAATTTCGGGAAAGGCCTCAAAAGTATCGCCCGGCACGAATTGGGTAATGCCCTTGTTGGAGCTCAACCAAAGATTAGCGTTTTCATCGGGTAAAATGGAATAAATCACGTTGTTGGCCAGGCCTTGTTCGACGGTGTACGTCCGGAATCTTTCATTTTTGATATCGAATGCGTTGAGACCGCCGCCATTGGTACCAATCCAAAGCCTTCCGATCGGGTCATAGTAAATGGATTTGATCTTATCGCTTGATAGGGAATTGCCGTCCCCATTTTGTCGATAGGTCGTAAAAATTCCTTTCTCGATATCGAAATAAGCTATTCCATCCGTTTCGGTGCCTATCCATAGATTTCCTTTTTCATCCGAAACGATTGTCCGTATATTATTGCTGGGAAGACTATTTTTTTCTTCGGAACGGTATGTCAGGTTTTTAATTTCCCCCTTTTCCTTATCGAATTGGATAAGGCCCTGCTCACGAGTACCCAGCCAAATACGATTGGCATCATCGCTATAGATGCACCAGATGGTATTGGCCGACAAAAGGGTTTTCGAATCGTAGGAAAAATGTTCGAACTTTCCATCGGCGCCCCTGATATCGAGGCCACCGCCCTGGGTGCCTATCCAAAGGTCGTTATCCTCATCGACAAAAAGACTCATAATCCGGTCCGAAGAAATGGTATTGCGGTTTCCCGGTTCTGCATTGAAGGTCTGCCAACTATTGGTCGTCGGTTCATATCGGGTGAGACCCTTGCCCGAAGTGCCGATCCAGACCGCATTTTTTTTATCGACCGCTATGGTCCGTACCACATCGATATTGATGTCTTCGGGCGTCTCATAATTGGTCAGGGAATTGAATTTTTCGAGATATTCATCGTAGTAACTTGCCCCGGCACCATCGGTGCCGAACCAAACAGTACCAAAATAATCTTCATAGACGCAAAGGATGTCGTTATAGTGGAGGGCCTTGGGATTGTGCTTTTCCGCACCGAAATGGGCAATTGTATTCTTGTCGAAATCTATTAGGTAAAGGCCACTGCCATAGGTAGCGATCCACAACCTGCCTTTCGAATCGATATGTAGGTCCAGAATGTTCAGGTTCACGGGAAGCGGATCCGTAAAGGCCAGTTCGGAGATACGGTGAAAGCCGGCGCCATTTTTTTCCTTGAAATAGAGTCCGTCCCCAAAAGTGCTGATCCACTCCCGGTCTTTGGTGTCGAACACAATATCGCTAAAATTCGCTTCGTTTTTTTCACCGTAGTTTGTCTTTGGAGGTATGCCTGTTCTTTTTGGGGACTTGGGGACGTATTCGAAAAGCTGGCCATCGGTCGCCAACACTACCGTACCAGCGCTGTTTTGGGCGATATTGTAGATTGTTCCCCCTACTACCGAGAACGGCAGCACCCGCTCGGGTTCGATGGTATCCGGTCTTAAAACGTAAAGTCCTTCGGAATAGGTGCCGATATATACGTTCAGGTCACACCCTTGATAGATGACGCTGGCATCATCGATTTCGGGCAAAGGTTCGAACTTTTGGTTTTTGGGATCGAATTTCCGGGGAATTTTATCCGAGGGTATGATCCACAGACCTCCTTGCCTATCGTTGTATACCTTTCCGAGGTTGCTATAATCGGGCTTGGTGATATCTAGGAAGGTGTAGGGAAAAACACTGAACTTTCTGCCGTCGTATTTGTTCAGGCCGTCTTGGGTAGCGATCCATAGGTAGCCGGTACTATCCTGCGTAATCGAAATGGCACTGTTCTGCGAAAGGCCTTCCTTTACCGATAATTGTCTGAAGGTAATCTGCGATTGGGGGTAAAACGGCTGCACCCCGCCCAAAACTATCATCAAAAAAATAAGGTTGACCTTGTTCGCTATACGTTTTGCTGATTCCATGTTTCGGAGGATCGATTGCAGGACTTTAAAGATAGGAAAATTAAGGATTAAGTTTTCATAGGGAACAAGCCATAAAAAAGCCGGAACGATTTTCGCTCCGGCCAAATCAATTTTGAAAAATTGTATGATACCGCCAATCCGTACGGCCCTTCCGATGTATCGAAATCGATAGTACCACTAATGGGTGCTGATTCAGGTAGTTCCCCCGAAACCTATAATCGAGCAAATCACCAAGTGCCAAATTGTTGGTTAGGTGCCCCAATATTGGTTTCATCAGACGGACTATACCACGTTCTAATAAACAACCTGGTGCCTAGAGCCGTACCTTTTGGAATGGCAGTTTCATAAAATTGTGAGGGTGTTCCCCATTGATGATTGTTATATGTTAGGATATGAATTCCAAAAAAAAATTCATGGCTCAAGTGCGCTGTCCATCGTCATATGACTAACTCGGGGATATCAAAATTACATAATTAATTCACAATGAACACTATAAATTGTTAAAAAAGTAGGAGTATCCTTAACATTTGTGTTATTTATAAAAAAACGACTATTATTTTAGGCGTCCCCTAATGCTATCCCGACTCTCGTTAGCCAACATTGTATTTTCAATTATGTCTTTACCAATAACAAATTCTTGTTCGAATTTAGGATTTTTCTCCACTTCCGTAAAGACGGTCAAGAGCAAGACCGCAATCAACAAGGCGAACATCAACAGGCACTTTTTCATTACTAGTTTCATTAGTCAAACTACATTGGAGCTTTTTACCTACATTCTAATAGGAAAAGGACGCTACAAATGATTTAAAACTAAAGTAATTCGATACCGACCGTAGCCAAGGTACTTATGTACGGATGGCATTGTTTTGTGTATAAGTGGGGAAATTAGGGTTTGAATTTGAATTCGCCCTCAATACTGGTCGAGATGCTCAGGATACAGAAAGTTGTTATAAGGAAAACGGGTGACATGAATATCCCGCACCTCATCGTACACCCTTTTTCTGAACTCGTCAAGGTTCTCTTTGTTGAGGGCGGAAATGAAGAGTGCCCTATCGCCTACCCTCTGCATCCACGTACGTTTCCATTCTTCGATAGAGAAGTGCCGTTCGGTTCTTTCGGTGACGAGATCATCCTCTTCTATCGTTTCGTGTTTGTAAAGGTCTATTTTATTAAAGACCATGATGGTATTCTTATCAGCGCTATCAATCTCGCCCAAAATTTTATTTACCGAATCGATGTGTTCCTCAAACTGAGGGTGCGAGATATCTACCACGTGTAGCAATAAGTCGGCCTCCCGGACCTCATCCAACGTACTTTTAAAACTTTCGACCAATTGCGTGGGCAGTTTACGAATAAACCCAACGGTATCACTGAGCAAAAAAGGTAAATTTCCGATTACTACTTTGCGTACCGTGGTATCCAAGGTCGCAAAAAGTTTGTTTTCCGCGAATACATCGCTTTTGCTGATGACATTCATCAAAGTAGATTTCCCAACATTGGTATATCCTACCAAGGCCACGCGCACTAGGGCACCTCGATTGCCGCGTTGGGTCTCCATCTGCCGATCTATCTTGGTCAGTTTCTTTTTCAACAACGAAATACGATCGCGGACGATACGCCTATCGGTCTCAATCTCGGTCTCCCCCGGGCCCCGCATGCCGATACCCCCTCGTTGACGTTCCAAGTGGGTCCATAGGCCGGTCAAACGTGGCAGCAGGTATTCGTACTGTGCGAGCTCAACTTGGGTTCGGGCGTAACTGGTCTGTGCGCGTTGGGCGAAAATATCGAGAATCAGGCTGGTACGATCCAAAATTTTACACTTGAGCTGCTTTTCGATATTGCGCTGTTGGGCTGGGGAAAGCTCATCATCGAAGATTACCGAACCGATATCGTTTTCCTTTACGAACTTTTCAACTTCGTTCATTTTTCCGCTACCGATAAAGGTTTTGGGATCGGGCGGATCCATCCGCTGAACGAAGCGCTTCATGACTTCTCCCCCGGCCGTAAAGGTCAAGAATTCAAGCTCATCGAGATATTCGGTGACTTTTTCTTCGTTCTGTTCGCGATTCATGATCCCAATCAAAACGGCCTTTTCGTGTTCTATGGACTGTTTTTCTAGCATATTGCCTCACAAAATGCGAATTTAAAAATTAACCAGCAAGCTATTTTCATAATTTTAGTACCCCAATCGTCCCAGCCAAAATCGCGAATTTGCCATCTTTCATGCGGAAAAACAAGCGACAGCTCATCATTTCTATGTATATCGATTACTTTGATGACCGATTGTAGCGAAGATATTATGGATAAAGAAATGGACAACTCCCTAAATACCGATGGGATGAAACCCTCTGATGGCGATACTTCCGACCTGAATGAAATTAGTTACCATTAAACCTATTTGGCAAAACATTTTGAAACCGACCGCATGGTCGGTAGGTACTTTCAAGAATAAAATGGGAAGCCCGGATTTCCTGTATTTAACGAGAATTATCGGCAGAGTGCAGCTTTTGAAAACTAATTTCGCAGGAATCAAAACTTACAAACCGGTCAGTCGGTATAGATCAGAACAAGGATTGCTGTTTTACGGGATTTTCATGGTCCAAAAGCCATTTTTTACGGTATAGACCGCCAGCGTAACCTGTCAACGAGCCGTCACTGCCGATGACCCGATGACAAGGCACTACGATCCATAAAGGATTCTTACCGTTCGCGGCCGCGACGGCCCTGATGGCCTTCACATCGCCCAGATTTTTGGAGAGGTTGAGATAGGAAGTCGTTTTACCATAGGGGATATCAAGCAGGGCATTCCACACCCGTTTTTGAAAATCGCTGCCTTCGGGATTTAAATCCAAATCGAACACGATTCTTTTCCCTTCAAAATATTCCTTTAGCTGATAGACGGCGTCCTCCAATATTTCCGGAACCCTATCGTCAACTCCAGTTTCGCCGTCGAGAATGCTTATGGCCGACAGCCCGTATTCGTCGCCTTCCAATTTGGCAGTGCCAAGGGGTGTTTTTATCCACGCTGTTTCCATCCTTAAAATCAACAAATGTTAGAAGTAACTCCCATTAGGCCCTTGCTGAAGGTCAAGGTCAAAATGGAGTTTTCAAAAAATTATCAGTATCTGCGCTAATTTTCCTTCCCAGT
The DNA here is from genome assembly GCF_041745955.1 of Pricia sp. NCBI lineage: Bacteria > Pseudomonadati > Bacteroidota > Flavobacteriia > Flavobacteriales > Flavobacteriaceae > Pricia > Pricia sp. The sequence continues at coordinate 3,490 of NZ_JBGTHY010000112.1, read as the reverse complement.
TTTTCCTTTGGGATTTAGGGGAATCGGGCCATCGTTTTCCTCAAGCACGCCGGACCGCTGTGCCCGTTGCTGCCAGTTTTTTCTGGCCAGTTCCTGAAGATCGGCCACGCTGTCGCTTTCATCCATAATCTCAAGTCCGAGTAAGGTTTCAATGACGTCTTCCATGGTCACTAGACCGCTTACCGAGCCATATTCGTCTACAACAAGGGCAACATGCTCACGCTTTTTGACCAGGGTGTCGAATAATTTTGGAATAGGGGTATTGCGTTCGGTAATCAGAATGTCGCGTTTGATCTCGGAAAGCAGAGTGTCACCTTTATTATTGACCATTTCTTCAAGAATAGTATCCTTCAGTACAAATCCGTCAATATGATCGAGCTTCTCGCCGTGCACGGGAATACGGGAAAAACGCAACTTGGGATTATCCTTAAAAAAATCGGCAACGGTCTTTTTTTCCGAAGCTATTTTCATCACGGCCCTGGGTGTCATAACATCCTTTACCAGAACCTTGTCAAAACGGAGCAAGTTCTTGATAATGGTGGATTCGGATTTCTCGAATACGCCCTCCTCCTGGGCGACTTCGGTCATGACCGTAAAATCTTCACGACTCAAAACACTGCCTTTATGGGCCTTACCGCCTACCAATTTTGTAAATAGCTGCAATACCCACAAAAGTCCGGTGTATTTGAGTGCCAACACCATAAATTTCAGTGTTTTGGACGCAAAATTCGCCAAATTACGCCAGTAGGTGGCCCCTATAGTCTTAGGGATAATCTCGGAAGCGACCAGGATCAGTAGGGTCATGATCGTCGAAACTATGCCCACCATCAATTCTTCTGTAAAGGTTACCCCGAAAACCGTCTGTTCTGAGCTGCCATAGAGTTCGACGTAGGCGACCTTGGCCTGAACACCGACTAAAATGGCACCTACTGTGTGCGCTATAGTGTTCAAGGTCAGAATGGCGATGAGGGGTTGGTCCACATCTTTTTTGAGCTCTTCGAACGTGAGCGCATACGACTTTCCTTCCCTTTTCTTAACGTTGATGAACGTGGGGGTAATGCTTAACAGCACCGCCTCAAGTATGGAGCAGAGGAAAGAAAAAAAGATGGAAATGAGTGCGTAGAATATGAGTAGTCCCATGAAATGGTTTTGTTGCCCAATATACCATTTAATTCGATATGGGCTTTACGCAAATCGCTAGTCGTTGTGCGGTTTTACATTCGATGTAGAACCAAATCATGTTTTTTAGTTCTACAATGAAGTTCTGACATTTCAAAACGATTTCAAATTATCGATTACTTTATCCGTTTATCATGTTGACATAAAGGGTAAATCGTTTAGCGTTCATCGCGACCCGCTTGATAAAAAACCTGCTGTACTGCCGAACGGATATTCAAATCGTACAAAGCTTGATGTTCCCGCGACGGATAGACCCGATTGGAAAGGAAAATATATACCAATTGGTTTGCCGGGTCCGCCCAAACAAAAGTACCTGTAAAACCGCTATGGCCGAAGCTCTGTGGACTCACTTCCGGAGCGGGGTAGGCATCCTTTAATTGCAACGTATCATTGCCCAATATCGGTTTGTCGAAGCCCAAACCCCTCCGGTTTTCGTTTTCTGGATATTGGACTTTGATAAATTCCTTGACCGTGTTTTCCGAAAAATAGCGTTTACCATCGTAAACGCCATATTGCATATACATTTGCATGAGTTTGGCCAAATCGGTAGCGGTAGCAAACAGGCCTGCATTGCCGGATACGCCGCCTAAAAGAGAAGCATTTTCGTCGTGTACCCAACCTTGGGTCAGGGTATGGCGGAAAATAGTGTCTTGTTCCGTGGGCACTATTTTATTGTGGAATTCTTTGGTACTGGGCTTAAAACCCATGGTCGGGGCACCTAATGGCAAATAAAAATTCTTCTCCAAGTAGTATTCATAGGAATCGCCGGTCAACTGTTCGATCAGTTCGGGAAAGATGAGGAAGGTGAGTCCTGAATATTTGTACTTCTTTTCTTCGGATACCTCCGAGCGGTCAATCATTCGGTACATCTTCCGGTTAAACCGGTCTTTTATGTAAAGTCCATCAAAGGCTTGATGCCGAAATCGATTGTTCGGTTCGGTCTTGACAAACCGATGTTTTAGGGCGCCGTTCTTTTTGATAACCTCGTTAAGAAAGATGATATAGGGTTCGAGACCGGCTTGATGCGCCAAGATTTCGCGTAGGGTAATATCCTTTTTATCCTTTCTCATTTGCCACCGTTCCCAATACTCGCTAAAAGGCCTGTCGAGGTCTAGTTTACCTTCGTCGACCAATTTCATTAGGGCCGGTAAGGCTCCTGCAATTTTGGTAACGGAAGCGAGGTCGAAGAGGTCATCTTTTGCGGTGGGCTGGATGCTGTCGTAGGTGTGATACCCGTAGGCTTCCTCAAAAATGATTTTACCCTGTTTGGCGACGAGCACGACAGCTCCGGGAAAGGCTTCCTTTTTTATGCCTTCCGTTAGTATCGAATCGACCTTGGTGTGGATGTAAGTGTAGTCCAAGCCTACCTTTGATGGATCAGCATGTACTAGGGCGTCCTCGGGAATTAAGTCCAATTTTACCAAAGAACCTTCTTGTGCCTGCACGGAAAGGACGAATAAACCGGTAAGTATATAAAATAATGATTTCATAGCATCTATACTCTTTTCATTAGGAGACCTATTTTTGTCATATTGGGAGCTGCATGACAAATGCAAAGACTACCCCATCAATTGCATGGCATCCTTAGCAACCCTTCGACTGCGCTATCATTGACATAACTGATTAATTTATTGAAAATTAGATAATTATGTCATTGCGGCCGTTTTCCCAATTTTGCAGAGGGCCTCAGGATGACATTTGAATTTAAACGAGTATTTGAAGTCCGATTACATCAATCGCACCGCGTCCTTTGCAAAATAGCTTGCAATAAAATTCGCCCCTGCCCTTTTTATACTAATCAACTGCTCCATCATCGCGGCGTCATGGTCGAGCCATCCTTTTTCGGCGGCGGCCTTTAACATGGCATACTCCCCACTAACCTGATATACGGCTACCGGTACCTCTACGGCATCCCTGATTTCGCGGACGATATCCAAATAGCAAAGCCCCGGTTTTATCATTACGATATCGGCGCCTTCGTCGATGTCCATTTGCGTTTCCTTGATGGCTTCCAAGCGGTTGGCGGAATCCATCTGGTAGGTCTTTTTATTCTTGGGCACGTTTTTCACATCTACGGGGGCCGAATCAAGTGCCTCACGAAAGGGCCCGTAAAAAGCACTGGCGTATTTGGCGCTATAGGCCATAATTCCGGTATCCGTGTGGCCTTCGTCTTCCAGAGCTTCACGAATAGTAAGAATGCGGCCATCCATCATATCACTGGGGGCGACAAAATCCGCTCCGGCGTTGGCGTGGCTGACGCTCATTTCCGCTAAAATTTCAGCACTTTCATCGTTGAGTATCCTGCCGTTTT
>NZ_JBGTHY010000111.1:0-8432 GCF_041745955.1 Pricia sp. | reverse complement strand
TGGGATAAAATTGTTCAGTTCTTCCCGAAAGAGTTCCCCGAGTTCAAAGGCATTTTGGGCGAGCTTTTCATCCTTTACGACTTCCAAAGCCGCCATACCTACAGCGGCGGCAACGGGATTGCCCCCGAACGTACTGCCATGATTGCCGGGACGGATGACATCCATAATCGCGTCGTTCGCCAATACGGCGGATACGGGATAGGCACCTCCTGAAAGGGCTTTTCCCAAAATCAAGATGTCCGGTTTCACCTCAGGTGTTCCGCTACAGTGTTTATCGGGACACGAACAGTTACCGCAAGTGGCCAACAAGCGACCGGTTCTGGCAATGCCTGTTTGCACCTCATCGGCAATGAACAATACGTTATGCTTTTCACAAAGGTCTTTTGCGGATTTCAGGTAGCCATCCGAAGGCACAAAAACGCCTGCTTCGCCCTGGATGGGTTCCACGAGAAATCCTGCAATGTTCTTATTGTTCTCCAGTGCCTCTTCCAAGGCGTTTAGGTTGTCATATTCTATTTTCAGGAAGCCTTCCGCATAGGGACCAAAATTTTTATGGGCCACAGGGTCGTTAGAAAAGGATATAATGGTGGTGGTACGGCCATGAAAATTATTCTTACAGACCACGATCAGCGCCTTGTTTTCGGGGATGCCCTTTTTCTCATAGGCCCATTTTCGACAGATCTTTAGCGCGGTCTCCACGGCTTCCGCACCGGTATTCATGGGCAGCAACTTGTCAAAATGGAAGGTTTCGGTCGCGTACTTCTCGAATTGGCCGAGCCTATCGTTGTAAAATGCCCTAGAGGTCAAGGTCAAAGTCCGTGCCTGCTCCGTCATCGCACCAACGATTTTCGGATGGCAATGTCCTTGATTCACTGCCGAGTAAGCAGAAAGAAAATCGTAATATTTTTTGCCTTCCACATCCCATACGTACACGCCCTCTCCCCTGTTCAAAACCACGGGTAACGGGTGGTAGTTATGTGCTCCGTGTTTATCTTCCAACGCGATCGCATCTTCAGAATTAATCTGTTCTAAACCTGACATCATAAAATTACTTTAAAGTAAAACTTCAGTAATTCCTTCTATACCTTTATCCTTTCGAAGCTTCGAAAATTCAGCGTAGGAGAGAAATCATCCTTGTGCACCGCAAAATTACGGAAAAACGAAAGAAACATCCTATTTTTGCCCCATGCGAAAAAAACAGCGACGACAGGTATTTGAGAAGGTAGCCGTAATCGACGCGGGGGCGAAAGGAAAAACAGTCGGAAAAGCTCCGGATGGCCGGGTCATTTTCTTGACCAACACCGTGCCGGGCGATGTGGTGGACGTAATGACTACTAAAAAACGGAAGTCTTATTTCGAGGGGGTCGCTACGCACTTCCATTCCCTTTCCAACAAACGTGTCGAACCGGAATGCCAACATTTCGGGGTGTGCGGCGGCTGCAAATGGCAAGATATGGGCTACGAACACCAGTTGTTTTATAAGCAGAAGGAAGTGGAAAACAACCTAAGGCGCATTGGGCACCTAGAACTTCCCGAAGTTTCGCCTATCATAGGTTCCGAAAAACAGTATTTTTACCGGAACAAGATGGAATTTTCCTTTTCGGATAGCCGTTGGTTGACTTTGGATGAAATACGATCCGACAAAGCCGTTACGGACAAAGCTGCCCTCGGTTTCCATATTCCCGGGATGTGGGATAAAATTCTGGACATCAAAAAATGTCATCTCCAACAAGACCCGTCGAATGCCATCCGCCTAGAAACTAGGAATTTCGCCATTGACAATGACCTATCCTTTTTCAACCCGAGGCATCAACATGGATTGCTACGTACCTTGATGATACGTACGACATCCACAGGGGAGATCATGGTCATGGTACAATTTTTTGAGGATGATACAGCGAAACGGGATATCCTATTAAATCATCTGCAGGAAAAATTCCCTGAAATCACATCCTTGGTATATGTCATCAACCAAAAGGCAAATGATACCATTTACGATCAAGAAATCATTTGCCATTCCGGACGGGACCATATTTTTGAGGAAATGGAGGGACTCCGGTTTAAAATTAATGCCAAATCCTTCTACCAGACGAATTCCGACCAGGCCTATGAACTTTATAAAGTAACACGGGATTTTGCCGGCCTGAACGGTGACGAACTCGTTTATGATCTGTACACCGGTACAGGCACAATCGCCCAGTTCATCGCCAAAAAAGCTAAAAAAGTTGTAGGCATCGAATCGGTACCGGAAGCGATCGCCGACGCCAAGGCAAATGCAGAAAACAACGGGATAAGGAATGCGGAGTTTTTTGTTGGGGACATGAAAAACGTTTTTAATGCGGACTTCATCCAAGCCAACGGAACTCCCGACGTGCTGATTACCGATCCACCGAGGGAAGGCATGCACAAGAACGTAGTACAGCAGATTCTGGACATATGCCCCAAAAAAGTGGTCTACGTAAGCTGCAATAGCGCGACCCAAGCCCGCGACCTGGAACTGATGGCAGCTTTTTATACGGTGACCAAAGTACAGCCCGTAGATATGTTTCCCCAGACCCATCATGTCGAAAATGTCGTACTTTTGGAGCGTAGGTAAATCAAAACGCGATAACGTAGCCCTTTAATGAGCAAACTTAAAGTCCCCCTTATCATTCTGCTTGGCATTCTCGCATTTTCCGCATGCGAAAAAGATGATATCTGTATCGATGCCGATACGCCGCGGTTGGTCATCCGATTTTACGATGCGATGGATACCACACTGTCCAAAGACGTGCAGAACTTGGTTGTAATTGGGGTAGATGATTTAGGACTTCGGGATACGATTCCCAATGCCGCATTGGATTCTATTGTACTGCCTTTGCGCCCAAACAACACCAGTACTACCTTCACTCTTTCCCGCCAGACCAGCATAACCGATATCAATATCGATACCCTTCGTTTGGTTTACGATCCGAAAGAAGTGTTCGCATCACGTGCTTGCGGCTATATTGTCAACTACGATTCGTTACAAGCGACCGTGCAGCAAGACGACAGCCTTTGGATACAGCAAATTATCATCGACAGATCCCTAATTGAAAACTCAGCAACGACCCATGTCAAGATACTGCATTAGCCTATTTTTTATTTTGGGCTGTGCATCGGGGTATGCGCAAGACCGGCCGATAGACCTCAATCGAAAGGATACGGTCGTACGCAATCAGCCCTATGGACTGCGGGCCGGTATCGATATGAGCCGTATTCTCGTATCTTTTTTAGAGGATAATTATACCGGTCTTGAAATCGTAGGCGATTACCGGTTGACCCATAAACTATATGTTGCTGCCGAATTGGGCAACGAAAAAAAAACCATCGGGGTAGGGCTGGGCAATGAAGTGGAAAGTGTCGAAGGTGAACTTTACAACTTTACGGCTGCTGGTAGTTATCTGAAGGCAGGCATAGATTATAATACCTACGGTAACTGGTACGGAGAACAGAACATGATCTTTATAGGGGGCCGCTTCGCCTACAGCACTTTTAGTCAGACGGTCAACGATTATAAAATATTCGACACCGATCGGTATTGGAACCCCGATGATTTCGGGTTTGGTTCAAAGCAGGAATTGGAATTTAAGGGACTCCACGCCGCATGGCTCGAATTCGTAGTGGGCATCAAGGCGGAAATGGTCAAAAACCTCTATTTCGGGGCGAGTGTAAGGTTGGGTATTTTGGTCAGCAATAAAGACCCGGAAAATTTTCAAAACCAGTTCATTCCCGGCTTTAATAAAGTCACCGAGGGCAGTAAATTTGGGGTAGGCTATAATTATTCGATCACCTATCTTATTCCCTTGTACAAAAAAGCGAATGCGCCCAAAGAGAAAAAGAAAGAGGAAGCTGCCCCTCCGGCTGAAGATGTTCCTAGCGATGAAAACCCTATCGAAGATGGCCCTAATGATGAAACTCCCATCGATCAAATCCCTAGCGATGAAAATCTTAACGATGCTGATGGCGTGCCCAAAAATGACAATGGCATTTAGGGAAATACAAGGCATAGTTGGTCAAAGATCATAAGTGCTATTGCCTATCGTATTTCAGCTGGCCAGAAAGGTCTTACATTCTTTTCGCAACCCTAACTTTGGTGTTTCGCTTTCTTGCTACCCTCGTACATAACGTATTTCACTAAGCGGGATTCCAAATGACTGTTGAATACTTTTATTTTTTTGGACGTCCGCAATCCCACATACTTCAAGGCCTCGAGATTGGAGGTGATAAACCAAGCCTCCGTACCCGGATAGTTTTGTTTTAGCGTGTCGCCTATTGAGGCGTAGAATTCCTCCATATCGAGGCTGAGCCTTTCCCCGTAGGGTGGATTGAAGACCATGTGCAGTTTATTTTCCGTAAACTTTTCGGTCTTGAAGAAGTTTTTACGTTCTATGGTGATGTACTCCGATAGGTTTGCATTTTCGATATTATCCTGCGCCTTGCGTACCGCGGAAGGAGCCTTATCGTATCCGACAATTTTATGATGGAATTCCCTAGCCCTGTTCAAACTGACTTCCAAAATCTTATCATAAAGGTCTTGATCGAAATCGTGCCATTTTTCAAAGGCGAATCCCTTGCGATTGATATTTGAGGGAATGTTACAGGCAATCATTGCCGCTTCGGTCAAAAACGTACCGCTACCGCACATGGGGTCTAAAAAATCACATTGACCGTCCCATCCGCTGAGCAAAAGCAATCCCGCTGCCAGTACTTCGTTTATCGGTGCAATATTGGTGGCCGTTCGGTAGCCTCTGTGGTGCAAAGACCTACCGGAGCTATCCAAGGAAATCGTACAAAACTCGGTGTTGATATGGACGTTGATCCGCACATCGGGATCCTTTACATCCACATCGGGGCGACTACCGTCCATATCCCTGAACTTATCGACGATGGCATCCTTCACCTTTTGGGAAACATAGAGTGAATGGGTGAAATTATCGGAGTTTACGGTGGTATCGATAGCAAAAGTGGTATCAACGGATAGAAATTCCGACCATTCCATCGCATAGATTTTTTTGTAGAGTTCATCCTCGTTGCGTACCGAAAAAGTATGAATGGGCTTTATGATCTTAATGGCCGTCCGCAGACATAGGTTGGCCTTGTACATAAACCCTGTATCACCCTCAAAAGTGACGCTACGAATGCCTTCGGTCACGTTCGCACAACCCAGATTTCGGATTTCCTTGGCTAAGATTTCCTCGAAACCGAACATGGTCTTGGCGACCATCTTAAAATTATTGTTCATACCCTGCTTTAGAATTCCGTCAAAAATACAGTATTTTAGCCCCATCGGAAGAAAATTCCAAGAGACTAAGTCCTCTTTGTCAGGGCAAGCGCCGTCAACAATGCCAGGTCGAGCATAGTCAAGAATGTCAGGTCGAGCGCAGTCGAGACCTAAATTGGCGCCCAAAATCTTAAAATTCTCGACCTTGGATTATCTCGAGCTTATCCGAAAGTCTAGAAAATATAGATGTTGCTTTGCTCCGATTTCGTGAAGTTAGTACTTGTTTTTTATCCATTTACCCTAGACTACCCAATGAACTACCTGCTACTAATATTTGCCGTTCTTCTAAGTTTTGCCTTCGTATTTATCACCAGACCGAAGAACAAAAACCATTTCAAGCTTCTTTTAGCTTTTAGCGGTGCTTTTTTGCTGGCTTTGACCGTTTTCGAACTGTTACCCGAGGTCTACGAAAAAGCAGATGCCAAGACCGTCGGCGTTTTTGTGATGTTAGGCATATTGCTACAGATTTTTTTGGAATTCTTTTCCAAGGGCGCCGAACATGGGCATGTCCATTTAGATGAAGGAAAGACCGATCTACCGCTACTCTTGTTCGCCAGCCTATGTGTACACTCCCTTTTGGAAGGTTTTCCCATAGAAAAGCATAGTACCATCCTATATGGCGTATTGATCCACAAAATACCTATAGCCCTTATCTTAAGTATTTTTTTGTTGAACTCAAAAATCAAATTTGGGAAAGCCTTACTCTTTATTATCGGCTTCTCATTAATGACGCCACTTGGAAGCTACATCGCCGCACATTCGGATTTTGCCGAAACGTACTATGTGCCCATTACGGCATTGGTCATTGGGGTCTTTCTGCATATTTCGACGGTCATACTCTTTGAGACTTCGGAAGGGCATCAGTTCAATCTCCGGAAAATTGTAGTGATTATTTTGGGGATCGCGATGGCGTATTTGTTGTGAGAGCCATCTTATACCCTTCAATAGTCGTAAAATACTTGGCCATCATATTCGGCACCTCCCATTCGGGAAGTTTTCCGGCCTCTAAATACTTCAGAAAGTTCTCCGTTACCTGGCCGAAATGGGCCTCATGGCCTACTTTGAACGCTTCAGGGATTTTGATTTTAATCAGGGTGTCGGATACTTTTTCCATGGTTGTTCCTGGAAACTTTTGGGCGACTGCGTTTTTTAGGGCATCTTGTAATGCTGGCTCCAAACTTTCATTTCCATTGTTGGACTCAATATATAATACTGGCTGATAGTTTTCTTCCGCCCCCTGTTTGATGATCAGGTTGCTCTTGGTACCCCGCATGATACTGTAATGTGTATCGCCGGTGCCCTCCGGTGCTTCATAATTCCAGATTACGGAAACCTTGGCGTATTTGTCCTTAATTTTGTAGACCATTTCGCCATTGGAGTACACATATAATTTGTTGTCTTTGATATCTTTCTTTAAATAATCGGGATAGGCCTCCAAACCCGTTACTTTTTGGAATTCTTCCTTGGTCAAAACGGTAGGCCAACGTTTGGCCTCGACCATATCAATATCCGTTGAATCGATAATCTCATCCGGAAAGGCTTCCCATTGCACCATATCCACCAAATGCGTGGTGACGTCTACAATACCCTCGCCTTCTTCGTTGACATCAAAAAACCAAGGGGGACGCACCAGCGGATTTCCGGATACATATTTAAAAAAATGATGCACGCTCTCTTTGACAATGGCGGGCTCATCAGCACTGCCTTCGACCAATTCCCCAAAAACATCGGGCAAGGTCGAAAACAACTTTTGCAAAGCGGTCGTAGATTCAAAACGTTCCGTCATGATGTCGTAAATCAAGACCCCCTTTTGATCAGCAATTCGGAAAGCCTCCTTTAACTTCTCAAAGCCTTTGGGATTGATTACCAAGGGTTTGTCGGCATACACGTTTAAACCTGCTTTAACGGCTTCTAATATGTAGTCGATTTTCTTGGAATTCTTTCCAGCTATGACCATCACCGTCCCGGGCTTTTCGGCTATCATTTTCTCTGCAAAATCGTCACCAAAATAGGATTCGATATTCCAAGCTGCCGGAGAATCTTCCCGCTTGTTGTATTGCTCGATTTTGTTCAAAAAATCCTTTACTTCCGGACCTTCGGGGGCAAAAACGTATATAGTGGAGTCGACCTGCGGATACATGGTCTTATGCACCAAGGCCGCATGAAAATGGCCGGGATCCAAAGTCATTAGTTTGACCTGGGAGGTCGTTTCTTCGTTCGCCATTTTTTCGGACTGCTTTTTTTCTCCACAGGATAAACAGAGAAGGGTAAATAACAAAAGAATAGTGTTTTTCATTTGGATTTCGGTGCTTGGCCCCTCGACTGCGCTCGGGGGTGACATTTTCGACCGCCACTGTCTGCCGGCGGAGAAGGCTCGGGATCACATCAAGGAATCTTTTAGAGTTAAACCTTCACATTATCGGTACCGTACGGCTTGCGCTGACTACGATGCAATAAAGCGTTGGCCTCATCGTCGTTGATGAACATCTCCTTCTCAGGATCCCATTCGAAATTACGGGGGAATTGCATGGCTATATCGCTGATCAAGCAAGTAACACAGGCTTTATGTCCCTTTTCGATAGGTGATATTGGCGCCTTTCGGGTCTTGATACACTCTAGCCAGTTGCCATGCTGGTCATCGATTTTATACAGATGGGTCTCGTTTTCAGCGATTTTGGATGCCAATATTTTTGGATCGGAAGCATTTAAGGCCATATTACTTTTTTCTTTGTCCACCGGATCGGTAGCCGATGCCTGATAATCGCCACGGGAAACAAAGATCCATCCATCTTCGCCAATATATTTTATTCCGTTGGGATAGCCTCCACTCGTGTAGACCGTCATACCATTTGCATACTGGTGCTTTACGAAAAAGTCGCCGTGTACGTTCCAAAGTCCAGATTTCGGAAATTCCGCCAAGGCCTCCACGGATATCGGACCCGTCAGTTCGGTATCCATCCCCCAGGCGGCGGAATCGTAGTGATGCTGTCCCCATCCCGTTATCATTCCTGCGCCATAGCTTCTTTTACGAAGCCATCCCGGTCTGCTATAGTTGTTTTGAGGATGTACACCAATTTCGGTATAGGGCACTTCAGGCGTCGAGCCCAGCCACATATCGAAATTCAAATTG
>NZ_JBGTHY010000110.1:0-2651 GCF_041745955.1 Pricia sp. | reverse complement strand
AAGAAAAGAAAAAATCAGTTTGTGCTGAACAGGCTGAACCTCATATTGAATCTTTTTTTATTGGGATTTTTCGTTTACCGATCGCTAAATCTATCTGGAGAGACCTCGGTCTCGGAGAAGGGTATTGGGATGCTGATTCCTATTATTTCTATCGTTTTGTTGGTCCTTGCCAATAGGGCCATCAAGAAGGATGAGGATCTCGTGAAATCTGTGGATCGTTTGCGATAAGACCAACATCTACTTAGTAGTATTCGTGTGTAAGGCCCGGGGGTAGTTTCCCGGGCCTTTTTTTGAATGCATTTGCCGAAAATTTTGGCCCAAACGGATATTCCATCGATAGGATGATTTTTTTATATACATTTATGGGATAGGAGATTGGAGATAGGAATTAGGAATATAAGAAATATGCAGAAACCGAACAAGCGATTAGAAAACCAGACCTGTATCATAACAGGCGCCAGTTCCGGTATCGGGAAGGCCGTAGCCAAGGCCATGGGTACGGAGGGCGCAAACATAGTCGTCAATTATCACAGCGGTGCGGCCGAAGCCGAGGAAGTGGCCGATTGGATATCCAAAAATTCTGATTGTGGGGAGTCCATCGTTTTCAAATGCGATGTCAGCAAGGAGGATGAAGTGCAGGCCATGTTCAAAAAGACCATATCCCATTTTGGTACGGTAGATGTCTGTGTTGCCAATGCCGGCATTCAAATCGACCATCCCCTGCATGAAATGCCACTTGATGCCTGGCAGAAAGTGTTGGACGTAAATTTAACGGGACAGTTCTTGTGCGCCCGGGAGGCGATCAGGGAATTCTTGAGAAGGGGCATGCGAAAAGAAGTTTCAAAATCATTGGGGAAAATCATACACATGAGCTCGGTGCATGAGGTAATCCCGTGGGCGGGCCATGCCAATTATGCGGCGACCAAAGGGGCCTTGACCATGTTGATGCAAAGTATCTGTCAGGAGTACGGATCACAAAAAATACGGTGCAATAGTATTGGTCCCGGTGCGGTAAAAACGGATATCAATAAAGAGGTCTGGAGTACCAAGGAAGGTGCCGAGGGTATGCTGAAACTGATTCCATATAAGCGTATCGGAGTGCCCGAAGATATCGGCAGTGTCGCCAGTTGGCTGGCTTCCGACGAATCTGAATATATCAACGGGACCACGATTTTTGTGGATGGGGGAATGACCTGCTATCCCGGTTTTGCGACCAATGGATAGGTTTTGGATACTAAACGTGGGACTTTAGACTTGAGAATAAAGCAAGACAAAACAAACTTGTATTATGATATTTTAATATTTTTGGCCATTCAATATGGATGATATCATTTGATATCGTTTTGTTCAGGGAACTCTATAAAACTTAAAACGAGAAAATGAAAAAGATACTACGGGCTTTATTGGCAGGCTGGGGTGCCAAAAAGTTAAGCGGCGGAAAATGTGGCTGTTTTGCCATAGTCGCTTTTATTATTCTGTATTGGTTATTGGGCTATGTGTTCAACTAAAACCAATATAACCTCTAGGTCAGACGTTTCTGCTATTTTTTTGTAATGTTGCCATTTCGATCGAAAGTATTGGTTTTAACTAGTTTATGATGCATATTGCGGTATCATATGCTACTGTTCTATGTATTTATAGGCGGGGTATATGTAGGTTATGTAGTTTTATTTACGAGAACACATAACTAACCTAGGGGGAACGTCGTGGGGTTGTTCCCCCTTTTTTATTGCCTTCCATTCCAAAGTGTTGGCTTACCCGCCCCGCTTTCCAAGTTCCACAATTTCCAGATTCTTGATATCCTCCCCATCGATCACGAACCGCAACATCGTCCGAACTTGATGAAAACCGTGCTTGCCACAGGCACCGGGATTCATGTGTAGGACGCCTAATTTTTTGTCCCACATCACCTTTAGTATATGGGAATGTCCGCAGATAAAAAGTTTAGGAGGATTCTCTAGGATCATAGTTTTTGTACGCGAATTGTATTTTGGAGGATAGCCTCCGATGTGGGTCATCAGCACATCGACCTCCTCGCATTTGAACCGGCAGTTAAGGGGAAAGTCCATTTGAATATTGGTGTCATCGATATTCCCGTAAACGGCGCGGACCGGCTTTATTTTGCGGAGGGTATCCGTCACGGCCAGGCTTCCGATATCGCCCGCATGCCATATTTCATCCGCTTGACGGGCATATTTAAGGATGCTTTCGTCTATGTGGGAATGCGTATCGGAGAGAAGGAGGATTTTGGTCATTCTTTAAGTTATGGGTTATGAGTATCTTTGCATTTCCACAAAACTAAAGAATCGATTTGAGATACTTCATCCAATTTTCCTACTTCGGAAAGCCCTACCACGGTTGGCAAAAACAGCCCAATGCGATAACGGTGCAGCAGGTATTGGAAGAAGCCTTGTCCAAACTTGTAAGGCATCCCATAGAAACGGTAGGGGCGGGGCGCACCGATACCGGGGTGCATGCCAAGATGATGTTCGCCCACTTTGAGGTGGATGGTCTCGACGATGACATGGATCTGGTATATCGACTTAACGCTTTGCTTCCAGACGCTATTGCGGTGCGGAAAATCTTCGAGGTATCCGATAAGGCCCATGCCCGTTTTGATGCGTTCCAAAGAACTTATGAATATTGGGTGG
>NZ_JBGTHY010000109.1:0-1980 GCF_041745955.1 Pricia sp. | reverse complement strand
GCCCTTATCGCGAGGGTGAAGGTCTCGCGCTTTTTCTTGCCCTCATGCCTGGTACTTGCCTTCTTTTGGGCAGTTCGGGCCTGTACCGCCCGTTGCGACCGTCGGCGTTCCTTTTGAGTTCCCTACCGATCTCGGCCTTGGATCGGCCCTGTTCGTTCAAGATCGGAATTTCGTGTCTTTCCCCCAGCATTAAATGAGTCATATTGTTCAAGTTTCGCAACCCAAAAATATGAAGTTTTTCGCCGCCCTCCCCCGGGGATCCGGCCCTAGGGATCCCCGGGGGAGGGCCTTTTTTCAACAGCAAGCTGTTGCGTTTATTACTTGAATGCAAGTTTTTTTGGCTAAATAAGGTAGGATTTTTGCGACATTATTTGGTATTTTCAGTACCATAATTGTATTATTTCTTGATATCTTTCAAAATCTGGAATACTATTTTTGGGATATATCAGGTAAGCGCTAAATCTTGCCTAGCGTACGTTTTCACGTTGTCGGGCTTTAAACCACATTTATAAGCATCATTAAGGTGGGATAGTAATTTGAAAAATAAGAGGGGCAATAGGCAATCTGCCGCATATGTTGTTTAACGCCACCCTTCCCGATTGAACTACAACGTACGGCGGACTAAAAATCGCGTAGTGTAGAAGTGGATATTTCCGATAGGTCATGGAGCCAGAACATGTTTCTTACAAACCGTTCATTCTCCGGATTGTCCGTTGTATTGCCATATGGTTCATGGTATTCCATTCCCCAACCATCAAAATACCTACGGTCATGCAATAAGGGACAGGACAGCTATTTTCATAATACCAGCGGTTCGAAGGCCATTCTTGCCAAAAGATAACTAATGGTGGATTCCGCGCCCTGGTTCAGGTTGACATTGTGCAGTTCGAGCCCGTCGTAACATCCTCCGGTACAAGGATTATAGACAGTACGGTTTTGGGGATTGTTCCCTATAAACCAGTTAAAGGCCTGATTCATTTTAACAGAGTATACATCTTCCCCGAAAACATCATGGAAGGTTTTCAGCGCCAGAACGGTATAGGAGATATCGATGGGCTGTTCCCCTCCCTGAAAATCCGCTGGAAAAACACTTCCCCTTTTTAGCCATTCCTTATTGGAGATTACCCTTATCTTCCCGTCAAAGAAAATTTTTGACAGGAGAAAATCGAACGATTCCTTGGCCACTACCTTATATTCCGTATTATTAGTTATCATATAGGCCATTAGCAAGGATTGGGGCAGCACACTGTTGCCATAGGTAAGATAGCCTTCGAACCAGGCCCAGTCCGATGATGCCTCATGCCGGTACATTGCCATTAACCTGTCCGCTAAAATCTTTGTCATCACCGTTATCCTATTGTTCGTGCGGTTGCGGTTAAAGTAAAACATTCCCTTCAGTACGAAGGCCATGGCCCTGGGCGAATGAAAATTTTCGGCTACCGAAAGACTGTCCTCGAACAGACGTTCCGCATTGAATACAACACCATCGAAAGACTCGGGAAGTTCGGGGGCAATGGATATCAGATAGCCGAGTGCCCAAATAGCCCTACCATTTGCATCTTCCAAGTTCACATCGCCATTCTGGGGGGTGAACCTTAAGTGCCTGTCCACATAGTTCAGGAACATGGCATCCGGACGGAAACAGTTTTTTACGAAGTTAAAGTATACCCGCAAAAGTCCGGTATCGGCTTTGGGGCCTTTGATTTCAAGATACTTGCACATTGCGATTAGGGCCCTTGCATTATCATCAAGGGTATAGCCAGAATCGAGGTCCGGGCGATCGATCTGGCAAAATTGGATAATGCCCACATCGGTCGTCATCTTTTTTAGGTGATCAAGCTTGATTTCCGGTTTTCGGTATGCAAGTTCAATTTTTGCCTTTCCCACGGCCTCGAAGACCTTTCCATGGGCAATGGCGGCATTGTCCCAAGTGGACTCCGCAATATGGCGCAACCCGTTCAGGCGCATCGTTTTCCTTGC
>NZ_JBGTHY010000108.1:0-22454 GCF_041745955.1 Pricia sp. | reverse complement strand
AATATTGGAAGGGGAAGCTGGCCGGCGAGATCCCCATCATCGATCTGCCGACGGATTTTCCTAGACCGAAGGAAACTACGTTTGTAGGCCGATCATCGGATTTCCATCATTTTTCGGAACAAACCTCGGAGACTATTTTAAAGTCCTGCAAACAAATGGGCGTGACGCCGTACGTGTTTTTTCTCTCGGTCTATTACCTTTTTTTGTACCGATACACCGGACAACAAGATATTCTTATCGGTTCGCCGATTTCGAACCGCGACCAAAAACAATTGGAGGATACTATCGGATTCTTCAATGACACTATTGTTCTCCGAACCGAAATCTCGCCCGCGTACACATTTCTGAATCTGATAGGCGCCGTCAAAACTACTACGCTCGAGGCCTTTTCGAACAAAGAAGTGCCCTTTGATCTTTTGGTCAGCGAACTCAATCAAGAACGCTCTTTGTCGGTCAATCCCTTTTTTCAGGTAATGTTCTTGTACTATTCCATTTCCGAACCGGAATCTTTCGGTGAAAATTTGCAGGTTGACGATGAGTTTTATAATCCCGGGGTCTCAAAATTCGACCTCACGTTTGATGTGGCCGAAGAAAGCGGTAGACTATCCTTTGCCTTCGAGTACAGTACCGCGCTTTTTAAAGACGGGACCATCAAAAGGTTTCAGGAACATATTGTCCTTTTGGTCGCCGGTGTAATTGCCCGTCCCGAACGTCCCATCCCAGAAATAGAAATGCTTTTTACCGCGGAAAAGGAATTTTTATTGTCGGAGAAGAACATTCGATCGGATACTTTTAAAGAGTTTACCGGCATACACCAGTGTATCGAAAAAATAGCCGAAGCAAGGCCGGATGCGGTGGCGGTTTCATTTCAGGATACCCATTTGACCTACGCTGAACTGATGGCAAAAGCCCATATTCTGGCTTCCCGTATTCTGGAAAAAACCGAGGGTAGCAATGAAGTCATCGGACTTTGTATCGAGCGCTCCGCTGAAATGATAGTGGGCCTTCTCGGCATTTTAAAGGCGGGTTGTGCGTATTTGCCGATCGACCCCGCGTATCCCAAAGAACGTATCGATTTTATGCTTGGGGATGCCAAGGTATTGAATACCGTAACACAAAAAAAACTAAAGTCTCGCTTCTCGAATGCCAATATGCATACATTTTTGGTGGATGAAATCGGTACATCCGAAGACCGGTCGGGAACGCTACTGCCCGTATCCCAAAAAAGCGATTTGGCCTATATCATATATACCTCGGGCAGTACCGGAAAACCCAAAGGTGTACCGATTACGCACGATAGTATTTTGAATTCGACTGCGGGACGGTGGGACTTTTATTCCGAAAATCCCAAAGCGTTTCTATTACTATCCTCCATTTCCTTCGACAGTTCAAAGGCCGGAATTTACTGGACGCTCTGTACCGGTGGTAACCTTGTCGTCACCGAAAACCGTATCGAACAGGATATGGTCAAGCTGGCCGGGACCATTGAGCGGCATCATGTCACGCACATGCTGCTGTTGCCCACACTGTACCAGTTGATGCTCGAACATGCCGATACCGAGAAATTACAGTGTTTGAAAACGATTATGGTCGCCGGGGAAGCTTGTCCGCCATCTTTGGGCGAGCGTCATTTTAAAACCTTGCCCGATGCCTTGCTCTATAACGAGTACGGCCCCACGGAAGCTACCGTTTGGTGTATAGCCCATAAGATAAAGAAAGATGAAGAAAAGGGAAGAACACCTTTGGGGCGGCCGGTGGCCAACGCCCAGATTTATCTGCTCGATACCACAATGAATCTAGTCCCCATGGGGGCAACCGGGGAGATCTATGTGGGTGGCCCGGGACTTTCAAACGGATACTTGAACCGGCCCGAATTGACTGCCGCGGTCTATTTCGATAATCCTTTTTCGAGACGTTTGGGCACTCGATTGTATAAGACCGGGGATATGGCCCGCTATAATTCCGATGGTGATATCGAATTTTTGGGGCGTTCGGACCAGCAAATAAAGATTCGCGGGTACCGTGTGGAATTGGAAGAGATCGAAAAAGCCATCAGGGCCGTTGCCGATACAACACAGGTGGTTGTACTGGCGGAGGGTGAGGCTAACGCTACGAAACGCATTGTCGCTTATCTTTCCGCTAACAAGTCGATAGCGATCGATGTACTCAAGACATCCCTGAAACAAAATATTCCTGATTACATGGTACCGTCATCGATCACGCAAGTCGATGAAATGCCGGTGCTTCCCAACGGAAAGATTGACAAGACCGCCTTGCAGAAATTAAATCGGGTAGGGGAGTCCGACACCATTAAAGAAAAGCAGGCGCCCGGTAACGAACTGGAGTTAAAGTTGCACGCCATTTGGAAAGATGTGCTCAAGTTGGGGGATATCGGGGTACATGATAATTTCTTCGCCTTGGGCGGCGATTCCATATTAAGCATCCAATTTATTTCCAAGGCACGCAAAGCGGATATCAATCTGACACCGAACCAGATTTTTGATAACCAGACTATAGCCGGCTTGGCGCAGTATATTTCATCCAAAGAAAAGCCGACCGAGGAATGGGATTATCTGGTCGCCCTGCGCAAAGAAGGTTCCGAAAAGCCCTTGTTCTGTATTCACGCCGGGGGAGGGCATGTGTTTTTCTATACTATTCTAACAAAATATATTGGGCCCCATCGACCTATTTATGCCCTTCAGGCTTCGGGTGTGTACGCTGGCAAGGAAATGCACCATAGCATCGAAGCCATGGCGAAAGATTATTTACAGGCCATTCGCTCCGTTCAGCCAGAAGGCCCCTATAATATTATGGTCTATTGTTTCAGCGTCGCCGTTGGCCACGAAATGGCCATTCAATTAACACAGGCCGGGGAAACCGCCAACCTGATCGTGATGGATACTATGACAGATCCGTGGAAACTCGATACCGGTAACCGGCTGCGAATGCGCATTAAAAGTTTTATCAAACGTTTCTTGGCAAGTCCGGTTAAAACCGTCAAGGGCATGGTGGACGAGCGATGGATACACCTGAAGCTGAAGCTTAGACAGCAAATGGCCAAAGGTGACGATAAGATCTTGGCGGAGCTCAATGCCAACCTGGCCCGTATTTGTAAAACCTATACTTGGCGGCCACATCAAGAAAAAGTGACACTATTGCTCACCGAAAAGCCCGATGGGGCCATCAATAAGGAGGTCATCGGATCTTGGAAAAAAGTGGCTTTGGGAGGTGTTGAGATTGTTCCCGTAAAGGGAAACCATATCAATCTGTTCGCCGAACCGGAGGTGGCCGTGGTGGCAGAAAGAATTGATGAGAATTGTGTTTGATAAAATCTGAACATGTCCCACATTGCAGTAGCTATCTCAGGCCTTACCGGACGAATGAATTCCGGTTTTGAGCTGATATCAAGATTGGAAAATGAGGGGCACCGGGTGACCTGCCTTTGTCAGCCCTATACGACTGAAATAGTTGCTAAACAGGGATTCGATTATCTTGAAATCCCTGAAATTAATTTTAAATATGCCGATGCAGATGACAGGGCGAACGCAAATCATAACTCATGGTTTCAAAAATGGAAAAATCATATTAAAAATGGCCACAATCGATACGGGCAGGGAAAAAAACTGTTGAAACTGGATGCGTACGAAAAAATATGGCTTGAATTGAAACCTAACCATGTACTGGTGGATGTTGAACTGCACGATCTTATTTTTACGGCCTATGCGGCAAAGATTCCGACAACACTTTTTCATACCTGGTTTTCCGACATCCCCGATTTACAATTGCCCCCGATACGAACATCCATAATTCCGGGCAAGGATTTTGGTGGTAGCAGCTTTGGAATCGCCTGGGCAAGGTTCATCGATTGGGCCAAGATTCAGGGACGTCTTTACATCAATAAGTTGAAATTTCAGGACTATCGCCGGGCGACTATCAAGGGGTATGCGCTAGAAATAGGTTTTCCCGTCGACGAATTGAGGGTAAGTACTTTGCCACCGCTATATCGTTTTACAAACTTGCCGATTCTGCTGCTCGCCATGCGGGAACTTGATTTTCCACATAAACCGGACAAGAACTTGATATATGCAGGTCCTATGGTTTACGCAAACCGACATGACCTGAATCCCGAATCTGCTGACGCCGAGCGCTTGAAAGCCATTTATAAATCCAAAAAGACAGGCGACAAGAAATTGATATATTGCTCCGTCGGTACCTTGGCCAAAGGCGACGTCTCGTTTCTAAAAAAGGTAATTGAGGTAGTTGGCGAAGAAAAAGATTGGTTGTTGATCTTATCATTAGGTCGAAACCTATCCTATGACACCTTTACCGATTTGCCCGAAAACGCGCATCTTTTCCAATGGGTGCCGCAATTGAAAGTACTTTCCCATGCCGATTGCTGTATAAATCACGCAGGTATAAACAGTATCAACGAATGTTTGCATTATGCCGTGCCCATGGTCATATACTCGTTAAAGTATACCGATGAAAACGGCAATGCCGCTAGAATGGCGTATCACGGTTTGGCCGTTGTTGGGGATAAGGATGAAGACGGGGTTGCCGAAATCCATAAAAATATCAGGGCAGTATTGACGGATTCAAAATACCTTGAAAAAATTTCGGAATTCAACGGTATATATGAGGGGTATTGTCAACGAAAGCTGGCACCTTTAATGTTTAATGTTTAAGGGATGAAGACAGTGCTGCCTCAAAACAAATTAGAACTTTCGCAAAACGAAATACATCTATGGCATTGCCGTTTTGACACCAGCAACGACCGTATCGAAGCCTTTAAACGGATTTTATCCCATCACGAAAAGGAAAAGGCCGGCAGGTTCAAGTTTGACATCCATCGGGAACAATCCATTATTTCAAGAGGGATACTTCGTACGCTTTTGGGCAAGTATTTCGAAAAACATCCCCGTGAGCTGGAGTTTGGTTATACCGCGTACGATAAACCCTATTTGAAAAACGAAAGCAGCTTGCGGTTCAATGTATCCCATTCCGGGAACCGGGCCGTTTTTGGATTTGTACAGGACGGTGAAATAGGAGTCGATATCGAGAAAGTCAAAAACAACCTTGAAGTGATGGACATCGCCCAGCACTTTTTTTCATCCGATGAAATCAAAGCATTGGAGGTTTTACCGCTACACGAAAGAATAGCAGCGTTCTATCGCTGTTGGACCCGTAAAGAATCATTCATAAAGGCAAAGGGCAGTGGACTCTCGTTTCCCTTGACTTCGTTTTCGGTCTCTTTGGATGCGGAAAAAGCCGAAGTATTGCGTACGGATTGGGATACTGGTGAAAAAGCGGAATGGCGTATGTTTTCGTTTGAACCGGATGAAGGTTATTTGGGAGCCCTTTCAGTTCGAGCGAATTGTAGTAACCTCCGGCAAATGGATTGGGATGCGATCTATACATGATTCCAGACAAAGTACACATAGCCTACTATTATCATTCAAAAAATAGCTTAATTTCGCAGCGCACCAAACATTTATAATCCTGAGAACCTAACTTTTCGTCATGTTTTACGAAAATATACGCTCCAGACTGGTCACTATTGCATCCCGTTTCCCCGACCGAAACGCCTTTTGCATCAATGAAACCTTCTATACTTATGCCGAACTATGGGACTTGATCGGCAAAATACGCATGCAACTAGGTGAATTCAATGTCGAAAATAATAGGATAGGCCTCGTCGCCAATGACGACCTGCATACCTACGCCTCGATATTCGCCGCTTGGTTGGAAGGAATGGCCTACGTGCCGCTTCATCCCAAACAACCCTTGGAACGTAATTTGGAGGTAATTTCCCAAGCGGAACTGCTGTTCGTGCTCGATTCCGGATCAGAGCGGGTATTTGACTCCGTTAGCACCGTTGATACAAAAGCCTGCGAATCCCTCGCCCCAAAAACGGACGAAATTAGCGTCGGTGACGATGCTTTGGCCTACATCCTTTTTACGTCCGGAAGCACGGGGAAACCGAAGGGCGTGCCGATTACAAGAGGCAATCTGGCTACCTTTATGGAAGTTTTTCTGGCTACCGACATCGTGCTTGACGAAACGGACCGATGCCTGCAATGTTTCGACCTCACCTTCGATATTTCGGTGCAGTGCTACCTTACACCGCTGCTACATGGTGCCTGTGTCTATTCGGTGCCCCACGATCAGATCAAGTTTACCTATGTGTATGGATTGTTAGACGATCATGAACTGACCTTCGGGGTCTTGGCACCGAGCATGGTCCATCATTTAAGACCGTATTTTGAGGAAATCCATCTAGAAAAGCTGAAATATTGCCTGCTAGTGGCCGAGGCGACACCTATAGATTTGTTACAGGAATGGTTCAAGCACATTCCCAATGCCCGTGTTTTTAACTTTTATGGCCCCACCGAAGCGACGATTTATTGTGTTTCCTATGAAGCGAAGCGCCATGAAAAACTAAAGGAGGCCAATGGCTTGCTCGCTATCGGGCGTCCTTTTGAAGGTACCGATGCCGTGATTCTTGACGAGAATTCACAAATTGCCGGAAGAGGTGTGAAGGGCGAAATGTACGTTTCCGGTAATCAAGTAACGACCGGCTATTGGAAGAATCCCGAAAAAAATGCCGAGGCCTTTAAAATTTTGGAATTCAAAGGAAAATCCCGAATATTCTATAAAACAGGCGATCTCTGCATGGAGGATGTAGATGGGGATATCCTTTATTACGGTCGATTGGATTATCAGGTAAAAATACAGGGCTACCGCATCGAACTGGGCGAGATCGAATTTCATGCACGGGAGGCTATCGGCGGCAAGAACGCCGTGGCTTTCGTATATGAAGCCGAGGGGGGAAGCAAACAAATTGCCCTTGCCCTTGAAACGGTTAGTTTCGATGAAAAAAAGGTCATCGGCTTTTTAAACACTAAATTGCCTGCCTATATGTTGCCTTCCAAAATGTTCAATGTCGAAAAATTCCCACTGAACACCAGTGACAAAGTGGATAGAAAACAAATTGCGGCTTTATTGACGGTGTGATATACTATAAAGTTCAGGAGAGCGTTTTCAAATTAGTTATCGATACAAAGAATTTAAAAAATCTTCTAATTCCCAAAAAATTATATGGAAAGAAAGGAAATAGTGCACAAATTGACGCAGGTATTCCACAAAACTTTCGATACTACCGATCTGGAATTAACCGATGTTATGACCGCCAACGACGTCGATAATTGGGATTCCCTTACCCACATGGTGCTCATCGGCGACGTAGAAAAGGAATTCGGCATCAAGTTCAAATTGAAGGAACTGAACAAAATGAACACGGTGGGTCATCTGATTGACATGGTTGCCGACAAAACCGGCAGATTACAGGTCCAGAATTGACTCACAATACCTTCTAAAAAATGGTATTTACCTCACTTAATTTTTTACTTTTTTTTCCCGCCGTCATCCTATTGTTTTATGCTACCCCGATAAAATTCAGATGGCTGACCTTGTTGGTGGCGAGCTATTTTTTTTATCTGAACATCGAGCCGGTTTTCGGGCTGTTGACGGCTTTGATCACCGTATCCACTTATAGTTGCACACGCTTGATTGATAAAGCGGAAGAAGATTCCAAGAAACGCGTGTTCATGTATATCAATATCGCCATTGTACTGCTTCCCCTGTTTTTTTTCAAATACTTTATCCCGATCAACGAGGGTATATTCGATATGCTCGAAATGTACGATATGAGGTGGGGCCTGCCCAAGATCAGTTTCTTGTTGCCCGTGGGAATATCCTATTACACATTTATGGCCATAGGGTATACGGTCGATGTGTATAATGAGGAGATGGAGGCCGAAAAAAATATCGGCATCGTGGCCCTGTTCATTGCATTTTTTCCGCTGGTACTATCCGGTCCCATAGAGCGGGCCACGAATATGATTCCGCAATTTAAGTCCGGCATGAAACTCGATCCCGCTAACTTCTCCCCGGGACTTAAATTGATGTTATGGGGCTATTTTATGAAATTGGTCGTGGCGGACCGCACGGCAATTTATGTGGATGCCGTATATAATAATGTGGCGCTTCACAGTGGTGACAGTATACTTTTGGCGTCCACCCTTTATCCCATTCAAGTGTATGCCGATTTGGGGGGGTATTCCCTGATAGCCATCGGGGTTTCACGAATATTGGGTCTTGAGGTCATGCACAATTTCAACCGACCGTTTTTTGCGACTTCCATGGCGGTATTCTGGCGAAGATGGCACATTTCGTTGATCAAATGGCTGACCGATTATCTGTATACGCCTTTGGCCTTTAGTTTCAGAAAATATGGTATTTGGGGCATTGTACTGGCCCTTATGATCACCTTTATACTTAGCGGCATCTGGCACGGCGCGACCTTGGGGTTTTTGGTATGGGGCATATTACAGGGAATTTTTTTAAGTGTCGAGGCACTGGCGAACAAACGCCGGAGCAAGTTGGTGAAGCGGTTTAACCTGAAGAATAATTTCATATACACTGTTTTTTCGATAGGATTTACGTTTGTGCTGTTCGCCATTTCCGAAGTATTTATAAGGGCGGTTACGATCGATGATTCCCTCTTGGTCTTTAAAAAAATCCTATTTGAGCCTGGCCCTATTTTCTTGGATAAGACCACTTGGGCCTATAGTTTCATCGGTATTACCATCTTATTGTTACGTGATTTTAGGGAGGAATATTTTCCTGAAAAAAAGCAGTTTTTTAATAGTGAAAACATCATCGTCCGCTTTGGTTCGTACCTATTTATTGCCCTGACGATTTTGTGGATAGGTGTCTTGAACGGCGGACAGTTTATCTATTTCCAGTTTTAGGTAAGGGGTGCTTCTTGGAATTTGTAATAGTGAATGGATACATTGAATTTATAGTATGAAATCATTTATAATCAAGGTATTGGTTTTCGTAGGATTGTTCTACGCAGCTGATTTTATAGCGGGAATGGTACTCGGCCATTTCTATATCAAATCGAAGAACATCAACCTACTTAACACCAATTACGGATTTTCAGGAAATGTCAAGGACGATATCTTGATTTTTGGTGCCTCCGAACTTTCACACGCGCTGATACCCCATCGAATTACAGACAAAACGGGAATGTCTACCTACAACTTGGCCTGCGATGCGTGCAGTATTTACTACCAGTATCCAATGCTCGAAACGATTTTAGAAGCACATGTGCCCAAAGTGATCGTGTTGAGTTCCAATCAAATGAACGAAGAAAGTTTGGGTTATGTAACCAAATTGTATCCCTTTTACGATACGAACAAGCATGTAAAAGATTTGGTCGATGTATTACTGCCCAAAGAATACTTTAAATTGGCGCTTAACGGCTACGTGTACAATTCCAAGCTCATTCGGGTGTTCGACAGATCAAATGATAATAGGAACGGCTATGTACCGTTGCACCCCGAAGAAATCAGGATCGATCCATCGGACTTCGAGGTGTTGGGGGTCGGAAAGAACAATCCGATTACGGCCGATACGGAAAACTACTTTCGAAAATTCGTTCAAAAAGCGACGGCCAAAGGTGTAAAAGTATACGTTTGGGTTCCCCCCATATTACAGAAAATGAACGGGGACTACCGGGCTAAAATGACTGCAGTCGTAGAAACGACAGGGGCAAAAATCATCGATTTTTCAAAAGATCAGTATTTTTTATCTCGGTCGGCACTTTTTTTCGATCAGTCCCATCTCAATGATGACGGGGCCAAGGTAATGACCGATAGGGTTATGCAGATTTTGAAGGAGGATGGGGTCTATTGATTGAAGAATTCCCTATTTTTGTTTCACTGAAGCCATCGAAAAAGAACAAGGCTTGGGCCGGCTAAAACAGGTTTAACACAGCACTAGCAATATGGGTCAAAGAGTATTGTTATCCGAAAAGGAAATCAACATTATACTTCACCGTTTGGCCTGCCAATTGCTTGAAAACCACCTTGATTTTAAAGATACCGTACTTATCGGTTTACAGCCAAGAGGTATTTTTGTCGCCAAAAGGCTGATGCAGATATTAAAGGAAGAATACGGTGTGGCACATATTCATACCGGCTTTTTGGATATCACCTTCTACCGCGATGATTTCCGCAGAGGTGACAAAGTGCTGGAAGCCAATAAAACGGACATCGATTTTTTGGTGGAGGATAAAAAAGTGGTGCTGATTGACGATGTCCTTTACACCGGTCGCAGCATACGTGCTGCCCTGACCGCCATACAATCTTTTGGAAGGCCTAAAGAAATCGAATTACTGACCCTTATCGATAGACGTTTCAGCCGGCACCTTCCCATACAGCCGAATTACAGGGGCCGACAGGTCGATGCCATCAACGATGAAAAGGTAAAGGTCTTATGGAAGGAAAACGAAGGTAAGGATGTGGTGTATTTGGTGAAGGGTTAGGAGTTCAGGGTTATGAGTTCGGAGTTTGCAGTTTTTTGTGAGATAGGCAGTGGTTTAGTTTGAAAATTTACTGGAAGCAAAAACTTTTGATCTTGCGATTGAAATCAATAATTAACAATTTCCGCGAATGAGCGAATTAAGTGTCAAACACTTACTGGGAATCAAATATCTGAACGAGGCGGATATTCAGCTCATTTTTGAGACCGCCGATCAATTCAAGGAGGTCATCAACCGCTCGATAAAAAAAGTACCTTCGTTGCGCGATATCACGATTGCCAATATCTTTTTCGAGAACAGTACCCGTACCAAACTCTCCTTTGAGCTGGCCGAGAAACGCCTTTCCGCCGATGTTATCAATTTTTCGGCAGGGCAATCCTCCGTGAAGAAAGGGGAGACCCTTATCGATACGGTGAACAACATCCTTTCGATGAAGGTGGATATGGTGGTGATGCGGCATCCAAATCCCGGAGCTGGCATCTTTTTATCCAAACACGTCAAGGCCTCCATTGTCAATGCGGGCGACGGGGCGCACGAGCATCCGACGCAGGCCTTGTTGGATTCGTATTCCATCCGAGAAAAATTGGGCGATGTGGCCGGTAAAAAAGTGGTCATTGTTGGCGATATCCTACATTCCCGCGTTGCCCTTTCCAATATTTTTGCCCTGAAGCTCCAAGGGGCCACGGTCAAGGTATGCGGCCCTAAAACCTTGCTACCCAAACATGTGGAGTCGCTCGGTGTGGCGGTGGAGACGGATCTGAGAAAAGCCTTGAACTGGTGCGATGTGGCCAATATGCTACGTATTCAGAACGAACGCCTTGATATCAGCTATTTTCCCACCACAAGGGAATACACCCAGCAGTTCGGGATCAATAAAAAATTACTGGACAGCTTGGACAAGGAAATCGTCATCATGCATCCCGGGCCCATAAATAGGGGCGTGGAAATAACGAGTGACGTTGCCGATTCCAAGCAATCCATCATCTTGAACCAAGTGGAGAACGGTGTCGCCATTAGAATGGCGGTGTTGTATTTATTGGCTTCCAAGATCAAGTAGGGTAGCATTCTCGTAATAGCTGCACTCTGGGTGAATGCATCCAGCGTTGACCGGGCCATAGGGTACTTTACTAAGACAAAGTTTCCGTTAAGACAAAATTAAAACCTAAATCATTAAACTATGATTTTCGATTCCGATGGCACCACGACGGTAGTATTTCAAGAGAATATTTCTTTGCCGAAATTCCTAAAGAACCTAAATGATGGGTATCCCAAAATCAAGAACGACCATATTATCGTCAATCTTTTTTCCTTTTCAAAATTGACCTCTGACGATGTGATGGAGTTTTTTCAGCTTTCCGAATCCCACCGAAAAGCCGATAAGTCTTTCGTTCTGGTGACCGACAACGTGTCCTACGAAGATGTGCCCGATGCGATTACCGTTGTACCGACCCTACAGGAAGCCCATGACATCATCGAAATGGAAGAAATCGAAAGGGATTTGGACCTATGAAATTAACCATCCTCGGTTGCTATGCTGCCACCCCGCGAACGATGACCAACCCCACTTCGCAGGTGCTGGAAATCAAAAATCAAATGTTTCTTATTGACTGCGGCGAGGGAACACAGGTGCAACTACGGAAGAACAAGATCAAATTCACCCGAATAAACCACATTTTTATATCCCATCTACATGGGGACCATTTTTTCGGATTGCCCGGTCTGGTATCTACATTTAGATTGTTGGGCAGGGATAAAGACCTGCATATTTACGGTCCCAAGGGCATCAAGGAAGCTATTACCTTGTTTATGAAATTAGGTGACTCGTGGACGAACTATCCGTTGACCTTCCATGAACTGACTTCTACGGCATCGGAGATCGTTTTTGAGGATGACAAAGTATCCGTAGCGACCATCCCCCTCAAACATAGAGTGTATACCAACGGTTTCCTGTTTCGGGAAAAATTGGGCGAACGTAAATTGAACATAGAAGCTGTCGCCAAATATAAGATAAGTAAAGCCCATTTTCGAAACATCAAAAAGGGAACGGATGTTCTTCTGGAAGATGGCACCATGGTTCCGAACCAAAAACTTACCTTCAGCCCTCCCAAACCGAAAAGTTATGCCTATTGCAGCGATACCGGCTTTAAACCGGATATGGTAGACCAGATCAAACGGGTGGATATGCTCTATCACGAATCCACTTTTTTGGAATCCGAAGCCCGTTTGGCACCGAAAACCATGCACTGTACGGCCAAAGAAGCGGCCACTATAGCCAAGGCCGCCGATGTAGGCACTTTGATTTTGGGGCATTACTCAACGCGATACAAATCCATAGATCTATTTAAGGAAGAGGCGCAACAGGTCTTTGCCCATGTAGCGTTGTCGGATGACGGAAAGGTTTTTGAGTTTTAAGTTTATCCGTTTCCCATTCTCCTATCTTTTGCTGAACTTTGTTTAATCTCATAGAAGCGAAAGAAATGCAAAAAAATCTCGCCGATTACCGAAAATCCTACGAAAAAAGTGCCTTGATGGAAGATGCCATTCCCACAAACCCGATGGCGCTCTTCCAAACCTGGTTCGATGAACTGGAAGCTTCAAAAGGCGTAGAGGAACCCAACGCCATGACCGTTTCGACCATTGGCTTGGACGGGTTTCCCAAGAGTAGGGTAGTGCTACTTAAAAAATTCAGCGCACACGGATTTGTCTTTTATTCCAACTACGAAAGCGAAAAGGGGATGTCCATAGCCAAGAATCCCCATAGCTGTATCTCTTTCTTTTGGCCTAATCTCGAACGACAGGTCATCATAAAAGGACAATCGGAAAAGCTTCCTGCCCAAGAATCCGACGACTATTTCAATTCCCGCCCCAAAGGCAGCCGACTAGGCGCTCTGGTTTCCGACCAAAGTAGCGTGATACCGTCAAGGGTATATCTCGAAAATAAACTGAAGAAGCTGGAAGAGGAATATAAGGACAAAGAAATCGAACGTCCTAACCATTGGGGGGGCTACCTCGTCAAACCGGAATCCATCGAATTTTGGCAAGGCAGACAGAACCGTTTGCATGACCGTATCCGGTATACTTTAGTTGAAAATTCCAATTGGAAGCGGGAACGATTGGCGCCATGAAAAAGGAATCAGAGACAGTAAGCAACGGGATAGTTGCAAGAGGGCAGTAAACAGTAGCCAGTATTGAGCGAAAATGAAAAATCATCCCTTTCATAAACCTATAAACTCATAAATTTTTTTTCCAATGAAAACGTTAATTCTAGTACGCCACGGCAAATCATCATGGGACTATTCCGCAGAAGACAAAGACCGTCCGCTTCAGGAAAGGGGAATCAATGACGGACATTTGGTTTCCAATAAGTTCAAATCGCAAGAGGTAGCCATAGACGCGGTTTTTTCAAGTCCCGCGAACAGGGCGCTACACACTTGTATGATATTTCTACGGCAATTGAACTATCCGTTTATCAAATTTCAGGTCACTAACGAACTCTATGATTTTTCGGGGGAGCGCATCCTAAAATTCGTAAGGAATCTGGATGATGATTTCGATACGGTCCTAATTTTCGGCCACAACGAAGCCTTTACGAACGTTGCCAATTCCTTGGGAAATTCATATATTGACAACGTTCCCACTACCGGCCTGGTACAACTCGATTTCAAAGTGAAAGATTGGGCCTCGTTGACTAAGGGTACCACAACGCAAACCATTTTCCCCAAAGACCTAACATAAATGATCAAATCAAAAAATCTATACGTCAATCGAGAGATCAGTTGGCTCCAATTCAATGCGAGAGTACTTCAGGAATGCACCGATAAAAACGTGCCTTTGATAGAACGACTTCGTTTTTTGGGGATATTCTCCAACAACCTCGATGAGTTTTTCAAGGTACGGTATGCCACGGTAAAGCGTATCGTCGATGCCGGTAAAACCGGAAAAAGCGTGCTAGGCGGAGAAAAGGCAAAGGATCTGTTGGAAGAAATTACCAAAATCGCGATTCAACAGCAGAGTAAAAGTGTCGATGTGCTAAAAAAAATCGAAAAAGAACTTGAAGAGCGAAATATATTTTTGTTGAACGAAACCGAACTCTCCGAACAACAGGGAGAATTCGTCAAGGATTATTTTATGCAAAAGGTGAGTCCCCAGCTGATGACCATCATCTTGAACGATATGGCCGAATTCCCTATGTTAAAGGATACCGCCGCCTATCTGGCCATTAAAATGGTCTTGAAGGGCGATGACCGCACCCGACAGACCTATGAAAAACGTGAGAAACGGTATGCGCTTATCGAAATCCCCAAGGGTATCGACCGTTTTGTAGAATTGCCCAAGGAAGGCGATAAAAGTTTTATCATTATTTTGGATGATGTTATCCGTTATTGCCTGGACAGCGTCTTTCCAATGTTTGACTACAAGTCCATTTCGGCCCACATGATCAAGATTACCCGAGATGCAGAGCTGGATATCGACAATGACCTGAGCAAGAGTTTTATCGAGAAAATCCATTCTAGTGTAGAGCACCGAAAAATAAGTGACCCGGTACGCTTCGTCTATGACAAGGCCATCGAAAGGGATACTTTGGAATTTCTAAAGGGTAAGATGGAAGTCGAGGATACCGATAGCGTCATCCCCGGAGGAAGATATCACAACAAAAGGGATTACATGGGCTTCCCAAGCCTGGGCAGAACCGACCTCATGTATGCCAAAATTACTCCCCTACCGGTTAAAGGGCTAAGTCTGGAAGGAAGCCTTCTCGAAAAAATCGGGGAGAAGGATTATCTGCAGTATACTCCCTACCATACCTTTTCGTACACCATTAAGTTTTTGAGGGAAGCTGCACTTGACCCTAAAGTAAAAGCTATCAAGATAACCGTCTATCGATTGGCCAACGATTCCCAAGTGGCGGCATGTCTATCTAACGCCGTAAAGAACGGAAAACAGGTCACGTTGCAGATCGAGTTGCGTGCAAGGTTTGACGAACAGGCCAATATCAGGTATGCCGAAGAGCTACAGGCCGAAGGGGTAAAGCTGATATTCGGAGTACCGGGACTGAAAGTACATAGCAAAATATGCCTCATAGAACGTGAGGAAAACGATGAAATCAAGCGATACGGATTTATAAGTACGGGCAATTTCAACGAATCCACCGCACGGATATATACCGATTATACCCTATTTACGGCCCATGAACCCATTTTAAGGGAACTCAACAAAGTTTTCGATTTCTTCGAGACCACCTATAAGATCAACAAGTACAAACATTTGGTGGTCTCGCCACACTACACCCAAAAGTTCTTTAAAAAACTGATAGCTAACGAAATAACGAACGCAAAAGCGGGCAAGGAGGCTTTTATAAAGATCAAGATGAACAGTCTTACTTCCTATAAAATGATAGACAAGCTTTATGAGGCCAGTAATGCCGGGGTGAAGATTCAGTTGATGATCAGGGGAATCTGTTGTTTGGTGCCCGGTGTGAAAGGCATGAGCCAGAATATCCAGGCCCTAAGCGTCGTAGATAAATTTTTGGAGCATCCGCGGGTGTTTATTTTTTGTAACGGTGGCGATACGCGGATATTTATCTCCTCCGCGGATTTTATGACCCGTAATTTGGAAAATAGGGTAGAGGTAGGCTGTCCGATTTACGACGAGGATATCAAGAAAGAGCTTTTGGATACCTTTGAAATTTCTTGGAACGACAATGTGAAGGCCCGCGTATTCAACAGGGCGCGGAACAATGCCTATCGCAGGAACAGCAAACCAAAACTACGGTCGCAATTTGCGATGTACGATTATTATGTCGAGAAACTGGATGCTGCCCAGTAGACGGTTGGTAGCAGGTATCCGTTTCAGACGATTACCAAGAGGTGAAAAATCATGGAAATGGTTGATTAAGTGGTAAAAAAATGGTTTTTGGCAGCGGGCTATCCGTGGATAGTTTCTTTCGTGCCTAAATCTTTCATAATCGAAGCTTCATAGGCCAACAATTCTTCCCATTTGCCATCCACATCCTGTCGATCGCCGTACTGTCTGGCAAATTTTAGGAACATGGTATAATGGCCTGCCTCGCTGATCATCAGTTTATGGTAGAAATCTGCCAGTTTTCTGTCTTGTAATTCTTCGGAAAGGAGTCGGAATCGTTCACAGCTGCGAGCCTCTATCAGCGCCGCGTACAAAAGGCGATGCACCAACTGTGTCGTGCGACTACCCCCTTTCGGGAAGAATTTTAGCAGTTCGATAACATAGGGGTCTTTTCGGTCACGCCCCAAAATTTGGTTCCGTGCGATGATTCTATCGTGCACCATTTTAAAGTGGCCCATTTCCTCACGGGCCAGAGCTGTCATTTCCCCGACTAGCTCCGTATATTCAGGAAAACTCACGATCAACGATATCGCCGTACTCGCCGCCTTTTGCTCGCAATAGGCGTGATCCGTCAAAATTTCATCGATATTCTTTTCTACGATATTCACCCATCGTGGGTCAGTCGGGAGTTTTAGGCCTAGCATCGAATTTTTATTTTTGTAAAAATAAGGATTGAATTTGACATTTGATATTTGAGTTTGTAATGAAGTTTGAGTTTGTATTTGAGTTTGTATTTCAGTTTGAACCTGTATTTGATCCCCGATACTTAACAAGAATTTTAAATCCAAAATAACCCGTTTCCTTTTATAATAATTAAATTTGTTAAAAGATACCTTCAAAAGGCCTTCATAATTTTCTTTTGTAGGCCTCTGCCAAAGTATGGTACAAAAAATCACCTATGGGATTTACCGACACAAAGGAGCTGAAATCGATAGTATACGAAACTCTCGATCATTCAATAACTGATTGGATAGACGGGAAAATGGTTACAATTATTACCGACGAATCGGCCAAAGATCTATATCTGGCCTACAGCCTTTTATCCCATAAAATTAATCCGGATAAGTTACTGGAAGTAGAAAATTTAGAAAACGTTAAATTAAGTAAATATTTAAGGGTTCAAAATACGAGTATATTACAATTGGCCCGAATATACCTGTTGTCGAAAGTGCTGAAGGAAAACAGTGGATATTTTCAGTCCAAAGTAGCCAATCTGATTCAAGTAGCGGATACTGCTGAACTGGAAACCTTCCTCAAATTCCTGATTTTGTTGCCAAATCCCGAGAACTACAAGCAGGCGGCCGTAGAAGCCTTGCGGACGAATATCGCAACGGTTTTCGATGCGATAAGTGCCTATAATCCCTATCCATCGGCATATTTTAACGACCAGCAATGGAACCAGATGTATTTGAAAGCCGCTTTTATGCAACGGGACCTTTCCCGTATATTGGACATCGACAAACGGGCAAATGCGGACCTGGCCCGAATCATATCCGATTACGCCCATGAACGATGGGCCGCATCCCGTGATGTTGACCCGCTGTTTTGGAGACCGGTCGGCGGTTTTTTGGATGATGGTCTCCTTAAAGATATGGAGCGCTTACTGCAAAGTGATGATCTTGTCGAAAATAGGGTAGGGGCACTGTGCTGTTTTAAATCGGGCGCATCCAAAGCAAAGGCGTTGCTCTATGAGTACCCCGATTTACAGGAAGCAGTGGCCCAAGGAAAAATCAGTTGGATGAATTTAAATTAAAACCGAATTATAAAATAACAATATGGAAGATAAAATGATGTTCATAGACCCTCATGTGCATATGACCTCACGGACTACCGATGATTACGAGGCCATGGCGGCGGCAGGTATCGTTGCGCTGATCGAACCTTCGTTTTGGTTGGGCCAGCCGCGTACCCAAGTAGGATCTTTTCAAGATTACTATAGTAGCCTGGTCGGTTGGGAACCTTTTCGAGCGAGTCAGTTCGGCATTAATCACTATTGTACAATTGGATTGAATTCCAAGGAAGCCAATAATGAAGCTTTGGCGGAGCAGGTCATCGAATTGCTGCCCCTGTATGTGCATAAACAGAATGTGGTTGCCATAGGCGAAATAGGTTATGATGACCAAACCCCGGCGGAGGATAAGTATTTTAGAATGCAGCTCGATATGGCGAAGGAACTTGACATGGTAGTGCAAGTGCACACGCCCCATCGGGACAAGAGGGCCGGTACGCTAAAAAGTATGGAAGTATGCCTGGAACACGGCTTGGATCCTTCGAAGGTGGTTATCGACCATAATAACGAAGAAACGGTAAAAGATGTACTGGATAGAGGTTTTATCGCCGCTTTTACCATTTATCCCAAAACCAAGATGGGCAACGAGCGCATGGTTGCGGTGGTAGAAAAGTATGGTAGTACGAACATCATCGTCGATAGCTCGGCAGATTGGGGCGTGAGTGACCCATTGGCCGTTCCAAAAACAGCTTCGTTGATGCTCAAACGAGGTATTGCCAGAGCCGATGTAGTAAAGACTTGCTATCAAAACGCCCTCGATATTTTCGGAAGCAACGGAAAGATGAAAGAAGAGGATTGGATGAAACCTGATGGCGTCAACCAGGCTCAATTGTTCAATGATAATAGCGTTTTACGGGGCCAGAAACCGAGAGTGGATGCCGACGGGATCGAGTAGGGAGTTCTATCGACAACCAACCAATAACTTTGCCCGTTTCGGGGAATCTGGTCCAGAAAATTATTACGGCAGAAAATCCATTTCAATTATCGGTGCTCAATGAGTCAAAAACTTTTAGGTTACTTTCGTCTGGCCCGACCTGCCAATCTGCCAACGGCGGCAGCGGATATTTTAACAGGGGTCGCGGTGGTCGGTGTTTTTTCGGGTACCGAAAGAAATATTTTTTCTTCGGCCGTTCCCGGCATTGATATCTTTTGCTTAGTTTTTGCCTCCGTTGGTCTCTATGCGGGAGGCGTAATCCTAAACGATGTTTTCGATTATAAAATCGATACTGTTGAACGCCCCGAACGACCGATCCCGAGTGGACTAATTCCTTTAAAATCGGCGGCAATCTACGGCGGCGTATTGTTGTTAATGGGAATCGTGCTCGCGTTTTTGGTAAATAGCGTGTCAGGTTGGGTGGCAATAGCTTTGGCCGCATCGATCGTTCTGTACGATGCCGTAGCTAAGCACTATGACTTTTTCGGCCCTTTGAGTATGGGTATTTGCCGGGGTATCAATTTAATCTTGGGGATGTCCATTTTGGGCGCTTTAGGTCAGTGGTGGATTGCCGGAATTCCTATTGTTTTCATTTTTGCCATCACCCTGATCAGCAGGGGCGAGGTGCATGGCGAGAATAAAAACCATATCGTTTTGGCCGGCGTTCTCTTTGCTACCGTTATTTTTGCAGTGCTAAGTTTGGCCTTCTTGTATACGGATAGTATATTATTTTCGTTACTATTTTTAGTGATCTTCTCGATCTTGGTTTTTCGGCCATTGATAAAGGCCCATTCGGAGAATTCTCCGCAGAATATTAAAAAGGCAGTGATGGCAGGCGTGCTGTCGTTGGTCGTGCTCGATGCGTCGATAGCCGTTTCGTTTTCTACGTGGTGGTATGGATTGCTTATCTTGGCGCTGCTACCGATTTCCATGGCATTGTCGAAACTATTTGCCGTGACTTAAAACATAAGAGATGTTCAAACCTATAGAACAAGAATTCAAAGTATCCTATCGCTATACACTGCACTCCACCAAAGGGCTGTTCGATTTGGAAAATGAACTGTTCAAAAGCATTATCCAGGAATATAAGAAGAACAGTCGCGTAAAGCTGCTCTTCGTCATTGACGATGGGGTGGCGAATGCCCATACCGATCTGCTTAAAAATATTGAGTCCTATTGCGAGAAATATAGCTACAACCTTTCGCATATCAAAAATATCGTGGTCAAGGGCGGTGAGCAAAGCAAGAATAGTGATGGTAGCGTTGACAAAATCCTAAAAGCAATCAACGAAAATGCCATCTGTAGGCATTCCTTCGTGGTGGTTATTGGCGGTGGCGCCGTCATCGATATGGTAGGTTATGCAGCGGCGATTGCCCATAGGGGCGTGAAATTGATACGTATTCCGACTACGGTGCTTTCTCAGAACGATTCCGCCGTAGGCGTCAAGAATAGTATCAATGCCTTCGGTAAAAAGAACTTTTTGGGCACATTCGCGCCTCCCTATTCGATAATCAACGATAGTGAATTCTTGAACACCCTCGAGCAACGGGATTGGATTGCCGGTATCGCCGAGGCTCTAAAAGTGGCCCTGATCAAAGATTTGGATTTCTTCGTGTATCTGGAAAAGCATGCTGAAAAATTGCGGGAAAGAGATTATGAGACCATGCAGTATACCATCTACAAATGTGCCGAAATACATATGCAGCACATTGCCCATGGCGGCGATCCCTTTGAGAGTGGTTCTTCGCGGCCTTTGGATTTCGGACATTGGGCTGCCCATAAGCTAGAACACTTGACCGATTATAGCCTACGTCATGGCGAGGCGGTAGCCAAGGGTATCGTCTTGGATGTTACCTATGCGCATTTGATCGGATTGATTACCGAAAACGAGCTGAAACGGATCGTCCGGGTTTTTGAGGCCATCGGTTTTGATCTGCGTTTTCCTGTGGAATCCGAAACCGAAATGAACCGATTGCTAAACGGAATAGAGGAATTCAGGGAGCATCTCGGGGGACAGCTGACCATCACCCTGATTTCCGGAATTGGGACAAAGCATGACGTTCACGAAATCGACAATTACCTCATGAAAAGGGCTTTACAAAGCGTTAACGATACTACTAATTTAAAAGTGAACCAGCGTGCGAATCACTGATAATACGCATCTTACCTATTGTACGAACATCCATCCCGGGCAGGATTGGGTGACTACGTTCGACAGCTTAAAAGAACATGTTCCCGAAATAAAATCCCAGGTAGCCAAGGATAAACCTTTCGGATTGGGGCTGCGCCTATCCAACAAAGCCAGTGAAGAATTGGGGTTGGGGGAGAGGCTGTCGGAATTCCGAAAATGGCTGTCCGACAACGACGTCTACGTGTTTACGATGAACGGTTTTCCCTACGGAAATTTCCACGACGAGCGGGTGAAGGATCTGGTACATGCCCCGGATTGGACCACCGATGAACGGGTGACGTATACGAAACGCCTTTTCAATCAACTGTCCGTTGTATTACCGGAGGATATGGAAGGCGGAATTTCAACTTCCCCGATCAGTTACAAGTATTGGTATTCATCGAATGATGCCACGAAAAAAGCCTTCACCAAAGCTGCCGAAAACCTTACGGAAATCATCCTGCACCTGTACCATCTGGAAGCCGAAACGGGAAAATACCTGCATTTGGATATAGAACCTGAACCCGATGGGATGATAGAGAACAGTGATGAGGTACTACTGTTTTTTTCCGAGTACCTAGTACCGATTGCCAAGCCCATCCTTAAAAATATATTGGGAAAGAACGATGCAAAGGCCATTGCCCTCATCCACAGATATATTACTGTTTGCTATGATATTTGCCATTTTTCGCTTGCCTTTGAAGAACCTGCGGCTACTTTTGCCAAGTTTTCAGAAGCGGGAATCAAGGTTGGAAAAATTCAGGTTAGCGCCGCTTTAAAAATACTTTTCGATCCGGCGGGAAACGATGCTATTTGGAAGGCTCTGTCCCAATTCAACGAGCCGACGTATCTGCACCAGGTTACCGAGATAATAGAGGGAAGGGTCAAGACCTATAACGACCTGCCCATTGTTTTGAAAAATAAAAAGCCGTTCAAAGAATTACGGGCGCATTTTCACGTGCCTATCTTTTTGGAACAATTTGGAGTGCTGAATTCCACCCAAGACCATATCCTCAAAGTATTTGACTATTTGAAGGAAAATACGGTTTCGAAGCATTTGGAAATCGAGACATATACGTGGGACGTGCTGCCCTTAACCCTTAAAAAGGACCTTTCGGAATCCATCACACGGGAAATCGAATGGTTGATAAACAAGCTTTAGGTTGATTTTTGAACAGCCCCCTAGAACCCTATTCATGAAAAAAACTGTAGTCATAAATGTGGTGGGCCTCACCCAACGCCTTATCGGTGAGCATACCCCCTTTATCGAATCTTTTTTGAAAAAGGGCAAATCCGCCTACATCCATCC
>NZ_JBGTHY010000107.1:0-2534 GCF_041745955.1 Pricia sp. | reverse complement strand
CGATAATACAAAGCTTTCTTTCGGGATGGATGTCGGCGGTTCTTTTTTGAACGTCGATTTTTCAAAAGGTACGTTCGAGAATCCCGGGGAACCGATATTAAACGGTGAAACCATCAGTAAGTTCTATCCGACCGTCGGGGCAGGTTTCTTTTTATACGAAGACGATATTTGGTACCTCGGCGCCTCGATACCGAATTTTTTGACCGATGGGGTCTACAACGATGACGTGGCCACGATTATCGATGATAAATTACAGTTCAATTTTATCGGGGGCTATGTCTTCGATATAGCCGAATCCCTAAAGTTCAAACCGGCTTTCTTGATCAATTTGGTTAGCGGTGCGCCCGTCAATACGAACCTGTCGACCAATTTCTTGTTCAACGATCGGTTTACCTTCGGTGCGTCCTACAGGTTCGGCAATGCCATCAGCGGACTGGCGGGTTTTCAGGTCACCGATGGTACGTTTATCGGCTACTCCTATGATTATAATACGAATCCCTTGGGCGAGTTCAGCAATGGCTCCCATGAGGTGATCCTTAAATTTTATCTGGGCAGGGGCGATGGCACGAAGAGCAATAATAAAGAGTTGAAGGGGAAACCCAAACAGATCGATACACCAAGATTTTTCTAATGAAGTCAAGACTCGTAATAGCGTTCTTATTTATAAGTACTGCGTTTTGTATTTCGCAAGAGATCAATTCGCAGGGCGACAAATATTTCTATGCCTATGCCTATGAAGACGCTATAAAGGCCTATCAAAAGCAGATGCAGCAGGGGGAACTGATGACCAACTTTCAGCGTCTGAACTTGGCCGATTCCTATTTTCAGACCGGGGAATATAACAAGGCGTCGAAAATGTATCTAGATCTCAATAAGAACGATTCCATCCTATCGGACCACCGCTTCAACAAGATGCTGCAGAGTCTGGCCAAGATTTCCGAAAATGAGCGGGTCAAGGCCTTCTTGAAATCAAAGGGAGACAGCTTTGCCGGAGAACTTTTGGAAAATGCCGAGTTTAACGATCAGGTGTTGAATTCCGATGATACGGGGTCTACCGGTTTCTTTATATTTACGTTGAACGGCAATAGTCCGGAGGCGGACAATGCGCCCAGCTTCTATCAGAA
This sequence comes from Pricia sp., assembly GCF_041745955.1. NCBI lineage: Bacteria > Pseudomonadati > Bacteroidota > Flavobacteriia > Flavobacteriales > Flavobacteriaceae > Pricia > Pricia sp. The sequence continues at coordinate 1,410 of NZ_JBGTHY010000107.1, read as the reverse complement.
CGACCTACTTTTCAGTAGCAGCCGAAAAACGCGGTCGAAAAAAATATATGGCCCTTCAGGGGATGCTTATCTTGACATCTATAAAATCACAAACAACCAGAATGGCAGCCTGTCCGACGCAAGTCCGTTCGAGCGCATTCCGAATTCCGAATTCCATAAATCGACGCCTTATTATTCCGAGAGCACTGGTGACATTTATTATATACTGTCCAACACTGAGGATAATAACCTTGCGTTCGATGAGAAGGGAAAAAATGCCTTGGCCATCGGTATGGTCAGTGAAAACGGAACTTTTCGATTTTTATTGAAGGATCTCAGCACTTCTTTCTATTATCCTTTCTACAATGCGGATAGTGAAAGGCTTTATTTTTCGGCCAATTTTAAGGATAGTTATGGCGGTACCGATATCTATTATGTAGACATGAACAATGGTCAAGTGATGTCGCAACCTATCAATTTGGGTCCGCGTATCAATTCTCCGGGCAACGAAATCGCTCCGTATGTATTCGATAATAGCCTTTATTTTTCTTCGGATGTTTTTTACGGGATGGGAGGCATGGATGTATATCGCTCCAATCTTCTGCCCGATACAGGTTTTAGTATTCCCGTGAATTTAGGGAATGGCATCAATACAAAATACGATGAATTCGGATTTATCATCAAAGCGGACCAAGAGGAGGGCCTTATGGGCTATTTCTCTTCCAACAGGGCAGGAGGCAGGGGAGGCGATGACATATACGGATTTAAAATCAACGAGAAACCGGGTCTGCGAACGCTCATTTTTAGGGGAAAAGTGGTCAAGCCGCCCTATGATCAATCCATATCCGACGCTACAGTAAAACTTTTGGGTGGTGATGGAAAAGTACTAAAGGAGGTTTATACAGGCGTTAATGGCTCATATCTATTGGAGATACCGTACAATCCCGTTGTAACATTAGAGGTGTCCAAAGAAACCTTTTCCAGGTTCTCGGAAACCTACAACCCGAAAGGATTACAGGAACTTGAAAAGGCCCCATTAACAATCGAATTGGCATTCATCGCCGATATTGTAGAGGAAAAGGAGGGGAAAATGGTGCTGAATTTAAAGGATTTCTTTTTTGCAAGCGGCCAAAGCAATCTTACACCGGAAATTACCATGGAAATCGATAAGGTGGTCGACGCAGTCAAAAAATTCCCTACTATGAAATTCTCCATAGAAACCCATACGGATAGTCGTGGCGGTAGAAGTTCGAACCAAAAAGTTTCCGAGCAACGATCGGCTGCTATTAGGGACTATCTGTTGAAAAATGGTGTTCCTTCCGAAAACATTACCAGTTCGAAAGGCTTTGGAGAGGACAAGATTGTCAACAATTGTACGGACGGTGTGTATTGCCTTGATTTTCTGCACCAACAGAACCTGCGTACCCTTTT
>NZ_JBGTHY010000106.1:0-2895 GCF_041745955.1 Pricia sp. | reverse complement strand
GCCGTCATGTAAACAGCTGTGCCCGCCAATGGTAACGAACCTTTTCCCCCGGCCAACCGATCACGGATTTCCCCGCCCGCACCGGTCGCGGCGCCGTTGAAGGGTTCAACCGTTGTTGGAAAGTTATGGGTTTCTGCCTTTAGGGATATGACGGAATCGAAGTCCTTTTCAGCATAAAAATCAGGGGTATCGGCGGATTTGGGCGCAAACTGCACCACTTTGGGTCCCTTTACGAAAGCAACATTATCGGTATAGGCCGAAACAATGCCGTTCGGATGTTCTTGGGACGTTTTTTTAATCAGCTTAAAAAGCGAGGAAGGCATCTCCTTGCCATCGATACTAAAAGTTCCATTAAAGATTTTATGCCGACAATGTTCGGAGTTGACCTGACTGAATCCGAAGACTTCGGAATCGGTCAGTTGGCGTCCAATTTTTTGGGATAGTTGCTGTAAATAATCGACCTCTTCGTCGTTCAGGGCCAGACCTTCCTTTTCGTTGTAAGCGGCAATGTCATCTATTTCTAGGATGGATTCGGGTATGATATCCACTTTAAAAATATCTTGATCAAGCCCGTCGAATTTTTGGGAAAGCATCGGGTCAAAATCAGTAAAATCCTCCTTCACGGCCTGGAATTCCTCGATACGGATTATCCCCGAAACACCCATGTTCTGGGTAATCTCGGTAGCATTGGTACTCCAAGGCGTAATCATGGCGGCACGAGGACCAATAAAAAAGGCGTCAATAGACGCCAAAGGTTGGTTGGACGCTCCTGAAACAAGTTCAGGACAATCGAATAACCAAATCAGTTTATCAGTATCTTCCTGTGAAAGTTCGTTGTGCGTTTGAACTGCGAAAACTTTAGCGCTCGCATCCCCGAAAAAATTAATCATTGACCGTGTAATTTTGTGGATAGGAAAACGCGAATTTACGGATTTTTGGTCAATGATTTTCGGGGAATAGTTAACAGGGAAAGGGGTAATTGTTAATTACTTTGTAGTTTGATCGGGAGTTAGACCTACAAGGATCGCTCGAGCCTTGCTCATACCTTGCAGGTCTTTGTCGGTTTGACCTGCAAGGTGTCATCGCGTAAGCGACTTCCTTGTCTGGACTAATTTCTGACTAGCAGCGCCATAAAAAACCCGTCAAAGCCGCTCTTGCTGGCATACATCTTCTTTTGTTTTTCCAACGAAAAATCTTTGCCCTCCCCGGAGGCCAAAAAAGACTGGACTTGATCGGAATTTTCCTGTGGAAGTATCGAGCAGGTCGCATAGACCATCTTACCGCCCGGTTTTACGATTTTGCTATAGCTTCGTAGTATTTCTTGTTGCTTTTTGGTAATCTTCTCCAGAAAATCGGGCTGAAGTTTCCACTTCGTATCAGGGTTCCGGCGTATGACACCCAATCCCGTACAGGGCGCATCAATCAATACCCTGTCGGCACTGCCGTAAAGTTTTTTAATTACTTTGGTGGAATCGATTTCCCGAGGCTCTATGTTGTGGGCACCGTTTCTCCGGGCCCGGCGTTTGAGTTCCTTCAGTTTACTGCCGTAGACATCCATGGCGATAATCTGGCCTTTGTTTTCCATCAGGGCGGCGAGGTGAAGGGATTTCCCCCCAGCCCCGGCACAGGCATCGACGACCCGCATGCCCGGTTCTACCTCTAAAAATGCGGCCACTAACTGCGAATTGGCATCCTGAACCTCGAACATTCCCCTTTTAAAAGCCTCGGTAACGAATACATTGGCGCGCTCGGGTAGGCGTAAGGCCGATGCATAGCCCTTGATGGACTCGGTTACAATATCCTCTTCCAGCAAAGCTTGACCCAGTAGTTTCTTTGTGGTGTTCAAGGTGTTGGTGCGCAAGATAACTTCGGCCTGTTGGTTCAGCGCGGCACTCTCGGCCGTCCATAGTTTTTCTCCCAAGGCTTTGGCGCAGAGCTCGTCGATCCAATCGGGAAAGGCTTCCCGGAATTTCCGGACTTTGGAGAGTTCGTCGAACTTTCCTTTGATGCGGCGTTCGGGAGTAGGCTCGATCTGTTTCCAATCGGGTAATTGTATTCCCTTCAAAACGGCCCATACCGCCCACATACGGAACAGATCGGGACGGCTGAACGGTGCCTTGACCTCGGCAATTTCCGCATAAAGACGTTTATAGCGTACCATTTCGTAGGTGGTTTCGGCAATGAAACCGCGATCTCGGCTGCCCCAACGTTTATCAAACTTCAACACTTTCTGCACTACTTTGTCCGCATACTGGTCTTCGTTAAAGATGAGGTTTAAGCCATCGATTATCGCGAATACCAGATTTCTATGTAATTTCATTCTTAAAAATTAAGGCTGCAAAGGTAGTGAACTGGACTTGAGTTTTGGTTTGAAGTGGAAATTTTCGGTTTCAAACCAAAACTCAAGACGAATTCAGGGTTTTGGTGCAGATTACGGCTATATTTGATTTGGAAAACAGAGATGTAGACGCAGCGGTTCTTTGATAAGGGGTACCCTTTCTAACAAGGCAGCTAAAGTTTACCATTTTTTATCCTAAAATACCTTGAACTATGAAATACTTAGCCATAATTCTGGTTGTTTCGCCCCACTTCTCTTGTTCAGGCGACAAAGAAAATCAACCGCTCCCGTTTACATCCGTCAAAATCGAAACCGTCTATGAAGATTCCGTAAGTATCCGCGCGATTGAAATTATCGGTAACAGTCTTGCTTATGCCGGCAGCAAAGGGGTATTCGGGAATATTGATATCAATTCCGGAAAAATCATGGAAAGTGTGCAGCAATACGATACGATTTTTCCTGAATTTAGGGCGGTGGCACATACCTCATCCGACTTTTTTATGCTTTCCGTTGCCAATCCCGCACTGCTTTGTTTAACGGGAGGTGCCGGAAAAATG
>NZ_JBGTHY010000105.1:0-4462 GCF_041745955.1 Pricia sp. | reverse complement strand
TTATAGCATTTTTCGCGATAAGATAATTTTGCGAACAGGCACTATCTTAAAAAAGTGCATGCCCATTATGAATCACCCCGTAGACCCGACCCTTGAGCGCTGCATCCAAAAACATACTGTTCTTGGAAGTGGAATGGATATCTTTTGCCTCAAAACGATATTCGACATCGGGGTCGAAAAGCGTGAGGTTGGCCGCTTCACCTTCCTTGAATTTCGGTTGTTCCATACCGTATCTTTCCCTTCCCTTCGTGAGCAGGTCTATGGCGGTTTTGGTATCGAAAATATGGTTTAGACTGCCAAAGGCACTTTCGAGTCCCGTGCTTCCATAGGCGGCATTCTCGAACTCCACTTGTTTTTCCTCGATGTTCATCGGTATATGGTCGCTGGTCACAAAATCGATGCTGCCGTTCTTAACCCCATTTATCAATGCTTTGGTGTCTTCTTTGGTGCGCAAAGGCGGCATTACCTTGTAGGCGGCGTCGAACTCCTCTAACTTTGAATCGGTATACAATAGATTATGAATGGCGACACTACAGCTGATGTCCAATCCTTTTTTCTTGGCATCGGCAATCAGTTTCACCGAACCTGCGGTCGAAAGGGTCGGGATGTGTAATTTTCCGCCGGTATATTCTAAAATAAAAAGGTCCCTGGCTATCCGCAACTCCTCCGAAAGGGCGGGAATTCCCTTTAATCCCAGTCTAACGGAGGACTCGCCTTCGTTGACGTTTCCCTTGCCGGCAATAGTGGCATCCATCGGAAAGGAATAGGCCAATCCCCCGAAATTGGATACGTATTGCAGGGCGATTTTTAAAAGGTTCGCATTTTCCAAGGGACGTTTAAAATCGTAGAAGCCTACCGCTCCGGTATTTTGCATGTCGTAGAGTTCGGCAAGGTCTTTGCCCTCTGCCTTCATGGTCAACGTTCCCAAAGGATGTAGACGGGTCACTTCGGCTTTGGCCGCGTTTTTAAGGAAAACGATATCGGAACTACTATCCGGCACCGGATGGGTGTTGGGGTTCAGGACGATATCGGTAAAACCGCTCTTTGCGGCCGTTTCTAGTCCGTTTACTATCGTTTCCCGCTCCTCAAAACCCGGCTCGCCAAAACATACACCGCTATCGAACCAGCCAATGGAGACGTGAAGATTTTTTAAGGTCACGGTCTTCGTCTTGGTATCCGGGGCTATTTTGGCAGCTATCTTCTCGATTTTACCGTTTTTGATGAGGATGTCCCGTTTCTTGGAATGGAGTTCCACATTGGAGGTATCCATAATCTTGGCGGCCTTAATCAGTAAGTTCATTGGGAGTTGGTATTGATTATAACGTATTGATTGTAAAATAGTAATAGTCGCATTCTCTATTTTTAGTTTAAATAAAAATATCCTAAATTATAGTATCCGTTCTAAAGTAAAACTTTTGATTTAAGGCATAAACTTTTGAATCAGAACCTCCACCAGCAACATCAGCAACGCTAAAATAACGAACCATTTCCAAAGTGCGGTGATGCGATTGTCTTTTTCAAAGGAGTCGAAGAGCGAGGCAATGGAAGAGGCTTTTGACGCTCCTTTAAGTTCGTTAAGATTTAGGTAGGTGAGGTCGCTTTCTTTTCGGTCAAAGTTGAAGCTGATGCTTTTAAGGGATGTATCGCCTTGAGAAACCGTATAAATACCATCCTCCTTCAAATTTTCATCGAAAGTAAGCGTAACCTTGTTCGAGAGGGCCTGTTGTTGGGGGATAAATTCGTATTCCCCCTTCGAGACCTTAAGTATGGTGTCGTCGGGAAGGCTGGCAGAAACGTCTATGGAGAAAATAGTTCCCAAAACTCCGTATAGGGGGGGTAATCTCAGGCTGTTGCTACCCATATTGTAGAAGGTCGGCACGATCAAGGGGGAGTTTTTGAAGTTGGAATTGTCTGCGGCAATAGATGCGGTGAAAATGTACTTGCCGTCGCCACCGATCAAGAACGGCGTATTGTCCTGAAACGAAAGTATTGATGGTGCGGAGGTCTTGACCTTGAAATGTTGAGAAACTTGCGGATATTGAAAATTAGTTACATTTTTATCGAATACATCTCGGTACAAGGGATGCGAAAAGGAAATGTTGGTAATGGGGCGTTTAGCGTTAACCTTTTGTGTATATGAAGTCGAATAGTAATTGGAAACCAAAAGATTGTAAGAATTTAACTCGATTTCTTCGGATGGGATAATGACCAGGCTTCCACCACCTTCCGTGAACGACCTGAGGCTAGTGGTCAAGGCATTCGGTATGGATGGCATTTCGTTCAAGATAACCAGATTTTGTGCTCCCAAATCGCTGTAATTCAAATTTTTCGGTGCTGCGGCCGTAACCTCGAATTCATCATCGGAATAGATTTTTTTCAGATAGTTGCTATTGGCATCGCCGATAACCAGTACCTTGATTTTTTCTTTGGTGTTGATATTGAAGAACAGGTGGTTATCATAGGCCAATCCTGTATCTGAAACCTCGAGTTTTCCGTTGATACGCTTGTTTTTAGGAAGTGTAAATTGCACCTTTGCCTGATTATTTTCCTGAAAGACGGCCGCCGTTTTTGCTATAAGTTGTTCGCCGTTAAAAAGGGAAACAGGGGTACTTTCTATTGAACCTTTTTGTGATATTATTGCTGTAAGTTCTATGTTATCAGAATTTTGTAAATTGAAATAAATGGAATCCAAAGCAACGTTTTCCATACTTTCGGGGGTCAAGGGCACAAGATATTTCTGAATAGTGCCGGCCGTGTCGATTTTGGACGAGACCATCCGCTGTTGAAAATCGGACACCAATACTAGATTCTTGACTGTCTCCGAGCCTCCCTCAAAAAAAGTATTTCCCTTTAGATATATTTCGCTCAGTTGAAGTTGTTTTGGGGTAGGCTCAATAGCCAGCAAATCGTTCTGTACTTCGGGCAAGGAAACTTGGTTGAACACTTTTTCATTCGTGAAAAGCGTGAAATTTTGGTTTTTGGGTATGGATTTTATAAGCGATTGAACCGCATTTTCCATCAAAGTGGCTCCTTCGGATTTCGACTGCATGCTAAAGGAATCATCCAAATAAATAACCGATTCCTTCTGTTGCAGTGCTGATTGCTCCGCAAAAAAGGGCTGAGAAAAAGCAACGACCAAGCCAGCCAGCATGAACAATCTTGTCAGTAAAAGAAGCCATTTTTTCAGCACATTGCTACGCCGGGATTCCGACACGACTTTCTTAAGAAATTTGACATTGGTAAACGGTGTCTTCCGAAACCGCCGCAATTGAAAAAGGTGGATAATAAAGGGAATCAGTAGGAGTAGGAGGGCCCAAAGAAGTTCTGGATATTTAAACTGCATTTCCCGGATTGAATGTACAAAGGTATATAAAAAAGATGTTAGACCGCTATCCTACTAGATGTAGGACTTAAAATGCCCTGACTACAAGATCCTCCCCCTTGACCTGCCACCGATAAGGGAGACATGACCAAAAGGATTTCATAACAAGGGTGTGTCGCCAGCAAAAGAGTTCAAGTAATGAACATGCCATCCTAACAGAAAAAATAGTAATCGGACCTATGTTCTTGCCCCAACTTTCCGAAATATTCCTTTATCATCGCTTGCGCCTCCTCATTGGCTACGGTGATGATACTCTGCGGATTTTCTAAAACCTTCAATGCGCTGTAATGCAACATGGCTTGCCCGTAGATTTCCTTCCCTATTTTCTTCGGATTATCGCAGAGCCAATGGAAAGCGATATTCTGTTTTTGGAGTCCCTTTGCGATTTCCTTGCCCTTGTTGCCCGCACCCCACAAAGTCAATGGTCTGTCAGGATTGTACTCCAGCTTAAGGAAATAATGCAGTTTGATATCCAAAAAATAGTTTTGTGCGTAATGTTCGCTGGTACGGGATGTACGGGTTTCGTAGTCCCGCCAAAGGTGCAGTATTTGGTTACAGGGAATACATTTCAGTCCCTGTTCATAAAACCGGAACGTCAGATCATAATCCTCGGGATAGCGGTCCGGTTCAAAAGCCCCGCAGGAATCCAAATCGTCCCGAAAGACCATCCAGCAAGGGGATGGGATGACACATTCCTTATAGATCTCGGAAAAGTTGTTGCCTGTTTCGGTAAGTGCATTCAGCCATTTTTCGTATCGGGCGTATCCGTGGCCGACGCCGTGGTCGGAGAAATATTTGACCTGTCCCACTGCTAAATGGCCCTTGCCATCTTCTAAAAGCGAATCCACCATGACCTGCAGTTTTTTTGGGGTCATGATGTCGTCGGAATCCATTCGGGAGATGAGCCGGCCTTTGCTTTTGGAATAGGCGGTGCGAAGGGCGGGGATAATTCCTGTGCCTTTGTTGTTGAACACCTTGATCCGTGTTTCTTTTTTGGAAAGGGATTCGACCAGAGACCTGCATGTATCCGATGAATGATCATCGACCGCCAATACCTCCCAGTTATTGTAGGTTTGGCTA
>NZ_JBGTHY010000104.1:0-17730 GCF_041745955.1 Pricia sp. | reverse complement strand
CGTATAACTGTTTGATGGCCCTAGAATCTCCGTTAACATAAGCATTGATAACGTTGGAAATATATGAAGAATTGGCAATACTAGTTTTAATTTGTCGTTGCTTAAGTTTTCCTTCAACATTCTCTTTTGCTTTTTTTCTTTTAACTTCTTCACTTATTTCTTCTGAATCTTCGATATCCTGTACATACTCCACCCGATAAAACTTCCCCTCCCCGACCTTCTTGATCCGTTCCCAAATACTCTCGCTGCCCATGCCATCGTTGAAGTCCCGGCTTTTTAAAATATCCCCGTCATGTATGAACTCCACAGGGCTGAAATGAGCATAAAGATCTGCCATCTGGATTCGGGCATAGTGGTAGATCACTTTTCGATACCGGTAGTTCATCTCACGCAAAAGTATCTCTTCTTTAGCTTGGTGGTACACAGGTGCCAAGGGGAATATAAGATCGGTCAAAGTAAATTTACGCCCGAGCGATTTTTCGTAGGCTTTTTTGGCCGCTTTGTAAGCGTCCATCGCCTGGCCCCAATCTATGGCGATACTGCGGTAGTCGCTATGGAAAACTTTTTTGTGGTCGCTCTCGCCCTCTTCCTTTTCCCACCAACTTTTTTCTTCCCAGCTGATCCTTGGTACTGCGGCATAGGGCGGTATGACCACTTGGCCGCCGGAGTCCATCTTGAAGACTTTTTTTTTCTGTCCGTCGTATTTATGAAAGTTCTCATCGGAGAGGCTTTTATTGAAAAACTCGACACTGAAAAGGGTAGAATCGATGGCGGGGTTACAGGCACTATCGATTTCCGGTATGTCGCCGTCCCTACAGACGATATCGGAATGGTCGTTGCCGAAGGTGAACTGTACCGAGCGTTCCTTGATTGCACCGAAGTCGGTGATGGCTTTCAGGTGTTCGTAAATACCCCGTTTATGGCGAAGTTTATGGTACTCGGAACTGAATAGTTCGGAGGTTGCATTAAGGTACTTCAAAATATTATGGTCGCCGTTGTTCGACAAATACTGATAAAGTGCAACGGCAACTTTATCCCCAGGGGTTCCGTTTTTTAGCAAGGACTTTTCCAGGTCGGAGAAAGAATCCCAAAAATCGCTGTCGGCATGGTGGTGCTTGGTCCTTACTTTTATAAAATCTTCGTAATCCTCACCCCAAAGCCCCTGTGGCTGGTGTACGCCTAGAAAAATCAGGTTTAGGGCCATTTGCTCCCAGCCGAGCTCGTTGGCGTATTTCATGGCACCAAGGGCAAAGCCTACGCCGGGGGCATTGCCCTGACTGTGCATGACAATGGTCAATGGTTTGTAGGCCGGCGAAAAGCTTTCTATATAGGGTACTTTTTCTTTGGTATCGTCGACCTCTTCTTTGGGAATGATTCCCCATTGATATTTTGCCCAATGATAGCCTTGGGCGATGCCATGGTCTAAGCGGTGTGCGGCGTTCGACCCGAGACCGTGCGAACCGTTCAAGAAATGCTGGTTGTTCTTGGCATTGAAATATTCCGCGTAGGTCTCGGATCCTTTTTGGAAGTTTCCGATCTGGTTCCAGTAGCCCCAGAAAACATCTTTATGCTCTTGCAGGGAGAATTGGTCTACCGATTTTAAATCCGTATCGTCAACCATGGGGATGTCAATCGGTATTTCGGTCAGCATGGGTATACCGGGATAAACCATAACAGGAAAAGGTATCTTTACAAGGCGTTTTGCTTCTCGTCCTTTTCTATTTCGGTCGCGCTCATGGCGTTGATTCTTTCAAATTCTCGGGAGAGCAATATATCTTTTTCGTCAATGGGATCATTTTCATTTGCATTCCATCCCCTTTGCAAATTAGGACTGGGTTCATCCGGATTCATATCCAGAACTGCGTTCAATGCGCCACCCAGGGAAGAGCTCAAATACCCGTTTGCAAAAATGATTTCGCCCTTTAGCTCGGGATATTTCTCGTCGAGTTCTGGCTCCTCTTTACCCGTTCCGACAAGTTTCTGCCCCACATCCTTTACGGTGACCAGACCTCCTTTCTCACAAGGGACTTTTGAGTCGGCCATTAAAAAGGTCTTGTCGCCCATAGTGGACCCCTTGCTGGTAAGTTGCCAATCTTTGAAAACCGGCGTGCAAGGCGGGTTAGGCGATGAACAGGTACAGGAGCCGAAAAAGGGCGGTTTCGGAATCTTGTCCTCGCTCGTGGCCTTTAACTTACCGTCAATCCTTACCTTTTGTTGGGAGGTTACGATCATCTCACCAGGCGCGGTGCCCAATGTACATTCCAGTATTGCACCTTCTACAACGTAATCTCGTCTTGCCATTTTAATGCTTCTTTCTTTCTATTTGATTAAATTCTAGCCCCCATAATCAACGGCATCCTTACTTTGAAGGGTCAGTTTTCCTTTGCTGTCGATAAGCATCTCTCCTCTGGTGGTCTGTACAAGGGATTCGCCCGAAACCTGCTCCAGTTTTTTGCTTATCCGGATTTCCTTATTATTGAAAACTCTTTCCTTACTGTCCTTAGTAACCAGTTCGTAGGTTTCCTTGATCGATTCCTTCTTGCTACCCCCGATCGCCACATCCATATCCTCCTGCACGTTGAACCTGATGTTCTTAGCACTGAACTCCATATCCCCTTGAGCTGTAAATACCATTTTTCCTTCGGAGGTGTTAATGTGGATGCTGTTTCCGTTCTTGTCGTTGATGGTGATCATCTCGCCGCCTTCCGTATCGTTCAGTTCGATGGTATGCCCGCTCCTCGTCCGGATGGCCTTGATATTGTTCCCGCTGTCGGCGAACCCGCTCTTGGCGTTGGCGTTGAACCCGCCGCCTATCACGTAAGGCTTCTCTGGGTTGCCGCCCTCGAAGCCCACCAAAACCTCCTCGCCCTTTTCGGGAACGAAATAGAAACCGCGTCCACTGCCTGCGTAGGGGGTCGAGGTCTTGATCCACGGGGTGGATGCGGAGATCTGCCGCTGCCATGGGAACTGTACCTTGACGCGGCCCAGCCCGTTGGGGTCGGCGTTGTCGAGCACCCGTCCGCGCTGGTCGGCGGCGAACGGTACGGCGAAGCCGTCGGAACAGGGCGGGTGGTCGGTGTCCGCCGGTATGGCCTCGAAGCGGTTTTGGTAATGACCGCTATGGTCGAAGCTGTGTACTATTCTTGTGATGTCATAGTTGCCGAAGGTGTGTCTGTTCGATGCGTCGGTAAAGTCGAGGCCCTGCAGGGCGAGGATATCGGCGACACGCAGGTCGACAATCTCGGAAACCCCCGTGGCAGTCACCATGCCCGCTGCGGCCCCGATGGCGGTCACCTCGGTGGCGGTGTCCATGCCCGTCTGCCGGCCGTACTCGTGCTGGCCGGCGGAATGGTCGTACCTGCCCCTTTTGGCGAAGGCAAGATCGGATTCCTTCTTTACCTGCCCGAAATAGGGGTGGCCCGACTTTGGACTGAACGCCGACGAGGGGGTCTCCAGAAGGTCGTCGCGCGTCCAGTCGTGGCCACTTACCTCGGAGCCACTGCCCCTGAGCGAGGTGGAGAGGTTGAAGGCGGTGACGTCGACGCCATAGGTGCCCTTTATCTGTTGGCTGCCGCTGCGGCCGATGCAGTAGTCCCTTCCGTTGTGGTAGAGCCACAGGCCGTATTTCCGGCAGAGCCTTTGCAAAAAGGAGAGGTCGCTCTCGTTGTACTGTACGGTAAAGGGCAGGGCGATATCCGTGCCGGCGCCCATGACGGCCTTCACTATTTCCCCGGAATGTCCGTCTAGGGTATCGGAGGCCACGTGCGAAAGGGGCGTGCCCTCTTCGTAGCTGAGGCACTGTACCGAATTGGCAAGGAGCACAGAAGGCCCGTGTCCGGAAACGACCATCGTGCCCGCCGCACCGGTACCTTTCTGCAGGTCGACGGAGGTGACCAGGCCGGTGTATTCCATGGCGCCGTCTACGAGCCCGATGGACATGCGCTTGCCTATGAATTCGATGGCGTTGTCCATCAGCGCGCCGGCATAGGTCTCGGTGGCGCTGGCCAAAAAAGAGATGCTGAAGGTGCTGTGCCCGCCGACGGACATCTCGACCCTGGCGCTGTAGCCGTGCTTGGGCAGGAAGTCCTCGCCGTTTAAAAGGAGCTTTGGGGTAACGATTTTTGACATGGGGATCGTAGGTTAAAGTTTTGGGCCTGTATACAGTGGAATTTTTTACAAGCCGTAAAAAGCCAACGCTTAAATGTGGGGTTTGGTATATTAGGAAGTTGTGCGGTAGGTTTTTTCGTTCAAAAACTTATTATTTGAAGAGGAACCATGAATTTCTTATTTAAACTATTCACCGAAGGCCAGAAATTGCGGATGTTCAACAGCAGGTAAATAGTGTAGGTTATGCCCAAGACCATCAAGGCACCAAAAACGACCCATTCCATTCCCCGTCTTCCTTCGAAAAGAGTATCCGCAGATGGTTAGGCCTTTGCAATTTGAGATACTCGATTTTAGAAGGTTCGATTTCTACAATGGCGAAGTGGTTTTTATCCTCTAGGTATTCCACAGAATCAGGGTTCGAAATGGGGCTTCCCGGGGCTGAGGTGGTGGTGTAATCTTTTCTATTCGCGGGCGGTATCCCGCTCCAGTATTTTTTCAGTTCCTCGGTGTCGGAAACTAGTGTTGCACTGCCCTCGATTTTCAGCTGCACTAATTTTTTGGGATGATAAAACAAAAGGCTTACGGTATTGTTTTCCTTGATATGCCCGATTTTTTTGGACCGCCTATCCGTATAAAAAACCAATTGTAAATCTTCGGAAACCTTTCTTAAAACTATGGTACGCAGTCTTGCGGTAGCACCAAGCCCCACAGTACCCAAGGTGCAATACCGGAAAGGATGACCTTTTTTGGAGGTTCCGTTTTGTAGTTCTAGTTCTAGTTCCTGAAATAAAGTATCGGTCATTTTTCGTAACGGTTTGTATAAAGATACAGAAAATAAGACCAGTGCTGAACGGCGTACGAAAGATATTAATCGCGTCTTTACTATTGATTTTTCTCCCCTTGACGTTTTCAGCTAGACCCATAAAAGAATAAATTCTAAACTTTTTTTCTAAAACAGGTAGGGTAATCCAAAAGTTGGTTGTTATATAAAAAAATTGCCGTGAAAAAGTTTTAATAAGTTCATGTGTTTAGATTGGTTTTTTTTGATTTTGATGAAAAGTCCGGGTTTGGTAGCCCGGACTTTTGTTTTTTGCGGTAGTGAGATTTGAGACCTGCCCGTCCGACAGGTGGGTTTGAGAAATAAAGAAAGTGACGACTGAAACTGGGAAAACACTTTTCCGTCAATTCTCGGGAACCTCCAAAACTACTTCTTTCTCTGTAACCTGATATCCGGCAAAGACACCAACGGCGCCCTCATCCAGGATGTTGTTCGGGGAGATGCTGTACTCGACGAAGGGGTTTCCGTCACCCGCCTCAATGTTCAGATCTGATGTACGCATCTGCTGAAAAAGGATTTCTTCGACGTGGGCCACTTTTAGGATTACTGAACCAGAGTCTACCTCTACCTCGTTTCCAATAAAAATTTCGCTTTGGCCGCTTAGGGTACCGCCATCCTCGATATTATCGGTCAAAAAACGATTGGCATCATAAAAAAGCAAGCCTTCAACGGTATGGGGCTCTCCATCTTCGAAAGTAAAGATCGTACTGTAGGTGCCACCGAGCATGTAAAAATTCCGTTCGTTGTCAAAATCTGTAAAAGCCAGACTGATTTCGGCAATCCGACTTCCAAATTCGTCATTTCGATATACTACCTGATGCGCTATTTCACCAATTTTTTCAGGAATTTGACAACTGGCATTGAATTCTTTTCCGTTCACGCTTACGTTTAAAAGATAGGTAGCACCGGTAATAACAGGCAACGAGTCCGGGTCGGCCAGATAGGCTTGGTTATCGTCGGAAAAGTCAAGTACGGTAGAGTTTCCCGCTTCATCGGATAGGGTAACAACGGCATCCGAAATACGGAATTTTGATTGAAGCGCTTCAAGATTGCTGTTGGGCAGTGGGGTACCTATCACCGGAAGTGCCTTTGTGACATTGATACGTAGCACCGTATCGTTCGGGGAAATAAAACCAACTATGAGCACTTTTTCCTCTGTATCCAATAAATTATCGGCATCCACCGTTTTTGTGCATCCTAAGAACACCACCAGAATTATCGTTAAAACCGGAAATATGTAATTTTTCATCGCCTAAAATTTAAAGGTATAATTGATGGAAGGAATCAGTAACAGTACAGAAGTACGCTTCAGTTCTTTCTGTCGAATATCGCTGGACGAATCTTGGTCGTCAAAGTCCTCAAAATCTTCATCTATAGTGTAGATAAAAGGATTTTGCCTGGCGTAAGTATTGTAAAGGGATACGCCCCAGATACGCTCCCGGTTCTTTTCCTTCCTTTTATGAAACTGAACCCCCAGGTCGAGACGGTGACTGGTCTCTCCGCGAAAATTGTTGCGGCCTGTGGCGAATTCTTCGGTATCGTAATTGTTGAAAAAATTATTGGGATCTCGTAGTTGGAATCCGCTTTCAAAATTAAGCCGCTGAAGATTGGGCAGAGTGTAATTGTTGCCGGTGGCAAGGACCCAAGTAGCGGAAAGTGTAACACGGTCATGGGGTTTGTAGATGCCCACCACTGAAATATCGTGGCGACGGTCGTAGCGGTCGAAGAATTTATTGCCAAGGTTGAGTTCATCGAATTGCCTTTCTGACCAAGAGAGTGTATACCCTAACCAGCCTGTAAGTTTGCCGGTTTGTTTGCGCAGAAGGATTTCCGCCCCATACGCCCAGCCTTCGCCTGACGTAATATTATCTTGCCAATCGATAGTCTTGCCGCTTCCCAAGTCGTCTATGGCCAGGAATGAAGCACCTTCCTTATAGGCGATAACGTCGTTCATATGTTTGTAGTAGCCTTCTAGCGTTACCGAATAATCGGTATCAAAAAAATCCTTGGCAACACCTAGGGCAAACTGCTGCGAGGTCTGGGGTTTAACCCTATCGGTCGAGGAGACCCAAAGATCCGTCGGTAGGCCGATACCAGAGCTGGACAACAGATGGATGTACTGGTTCATCTGCGAATACGAGGTTTTGACCGCCAAGTCGCTCTTGACATTATAAGCCACGGCAAGTCGCAATTCAGGGTTTACATAGTTTTTTCCCCCATAGTTGAAGTAACTGAGGCGCAGGCCGGGCGATACCCTTAATTTGTCGGTCAGTTTCCAGTCATCTTCGATATATACGGCGCCTTCAAAGGAATTCAGTTCTTGGGTCTTATCTACATTTCCCGTAAAATCGTCTTTGATGAGCGTGCGCTGGGGCGTGAAATTATGCCGCGTGGCCAAGGCGCCAAAACGGATGCTATGCTGGCTGTTCGGGAAATAATCGAAATCCGTTTTCAGTGTATAGTCGTTGATACCCGAACTCGTGTTAAAGGAATAGGTCTCCTGATTGAATTCGGAATCCTCTTCGTATTCGTTGGTAATCTTGAAGTTGTAGTTGCTAAAAATGGCCGAAGTGTTTGCGAACAATTTGCTGCCGAACTGATGGTTCCACCGCAGGGTAGAGGTGATATTGCCCCATCCTAGGTGGGTTTTATCGTTTGAGGTCTCGTCTTTAAAATTACTGTAGAACTTGTCCCGACCGTAATAGTTGCTCCAATACAGTTTGTCTTTGGGACTGAAAATATGGTGTATCTTCAAGTTGAGGTCGGCAAAATAATAACCGCCTTTTCCGTCTTCCTCATTAAGAAAGGGTTGGGCCAGCACATCGGCATAGGTACGGCGACCGCTGACGATAAAAGACGTTTTTCCTTTATTTATGGGACCTTCGAGCAATGCGGAGGATGAAATAAGGCCAACGTTTATTTTTCCGGATAGCCTTTCTTTGTTGCCATCTTTCATGTCGATTTTGATGACGGAGGATAAGCGTCCCCCGAATCGCGCCGGGAAACCGCCCTTGAACGCTTCGACGGATTTGATGGCGTCGCCGTTGAAGACCGAAAAAAATCCGAAGAGGTGGTTGGAGTTGTAGACCGTGGCATCGTCGAGTATGATGAGGTTCTGGTCGGGGGTGCCACCGCGGACGAAAAATCCGGAACTGCCTTCGGAGCCTCCTTGTATACCGGGAAGCAGTTGTAGGGTTTTCAACACGTCTTTTTCGCCGAGAAGGGCAGGAACATCCTGTATATCAAGCGGATTGATACGCACGGTGCTCATTTGGGTCACCTTGCTTTCCTTGACCTTATTGTCCGCTGTCACCGTAACCTCTTCCAGAGATTCGGCAGCGGAGTCGAGGCTAATTGCCCAGACCGTATTATCGGTTAGATCGATCTGCTCTTGCTTTGTAGCGTATCCAATATAGGATATCAAAATCGTATGCCGCCCTTCGGGAAGGGTCAAGGAAAAAAATCCGTAGTCGTTGGTAGTAGTCCCCTGTTTGAGTTCGGGTACATAAATAGAGACCCCCAGCAAGTTTTCTTTACTGCCGGTTTCGGTAACATATCCACTTATGGTAAACTTGTGCTGGGATTGGATAAAGTCGTCTACAACGTTACAGAAGGAAGGGGAATCATTTGTTTCGTTGGCGGAACAAAGTGCGATCGAGAAAAATAGAAAACAATACACTATTTTTTTCAAGGGATGGATGGGTTGCGTCTATTTGAAACTGCAATTAAGAACTAATATCTAAGGGTTGTTGTTAACGAAAAGATAAATATTTTTTAGGATAGGAGGAAGTTAGGCAAGGGTATTTGAACTTTCCTATATCTTGCGACGTCTTTGAAATTTAATCGACCATTCTGGGTTGAAATATTCTTTTTTAACAATTTCTAGCACTTTGTAGGAATTAATTTAAAATATTAAATACCAGTATTTTATAATTACTCAATTAAACTTTTAATTATAGTATTGGAAATCTTTCATCTTTTCTTTAAGTTGCAGGTTTTTCAAGTGAAATTTGGGTTATAATGATGGATGGATAACAGGTTTTCAGTCCCTATTATTTCACAGTTATACGCCCATGTCCCTGCACTCTTTTTCTATTTTCTAGATGCTCTTTTAACGGTTACCTGGCTTCCGGCGAGGCAGCCTTATTCGTTTTTTGCCATGTTGTTAAAAACCTGATCATAAATATGTGCAAAGACGCTTCCGAAAAATCCGTAATTCCCTATTTTTGCGCATGCTAAACAACGTCCTAATTCTTGACTTCGGCTCGCAGTACACCCAACTTATCGCCCGGCGGGTACGCGAGCTGAATATTTTTTGTGAAATAACACCCTATAACAAACTGCCCGAAGACCTTTCTGGCTATAAAGCCGTTATTCTTTCGGGTTCCCCCTTTTCGGTGCGGGCCGAAGATGCGCCGCATCCGGACCTTTCAACTATTAAAGGAAATAAACCGTTGCTAGCCGTGTGTTAAGGCGCACAATATTTGGCACACTTTAAGGGGGGCAGTGTCGAGAAATCCAATACTAGGGAATATGGGCGGGCCAATCTATCCTATATAAAATCCGAAGAACCTTTTTTTGAATCCATTACCGAAGGCAGCCAAGTGTGGATGAGCCATAGCGATACCATAAAAAATCTTCCGGAAAACGCGACCGTTCTAGCCAGTACCCACGATGTCGAATATGCTTCCTATAAAATTGAAGGTGAGGATACTTATGGTATTCAATTTCATCCAGAAGTTTACCATACGACGGATGGTAAGAAACTGCTCGAAAACTTCTTGGTCAATATAGCGGGACTCGAACAAACGTGGACACCCGATGCCTTTGTAGATGTCACCGTTGCCGAACTGAAACAGAAAATCGGTACCGATAAGGTCATTCTCGGGCTGTCCGGGGGCGTCGACTCTACCGTAGCGGCAGTCCTTTTGCACAAGGCTATCGGAAAACATTTACACTGTATTTTTGTCAACAACGGATTATTGCGTAAAAACGAGTTTGAAGAGGTACTTGACCAATATGGGCACATGGGCCTAAATGTCAAAGGTGTGGATGCTTCGGCACGTTTTTTGGATGCCTTGGAAGGCGAAAGCGATCCCGAAAAGAAACGCAAGATTATCGGTGGGGTCTTTATCGAGGTTTTTGACGACGAGGCTCATCTTGTGGAAGATGCCAAATGGTTGGCGCAGGGCACTATTTATCCCGATGTTATCGAATCCCTCTCCGTTAGCGGCGGACCGTCCGCAACCATAAAAAGTCATCATAATGTCGGCGGATTGCCAGATTTTATGAAATTAAAGGTTGTAGAGCCACTGAAAATGCTCTTTAAGGATGAGGTGCGTAGAGTAGGAAAGAGCATGGCCATAGCCGACGAGCGGTTGGGAAGGCATCCGTTTCCTGGACCGGGACTGGCCATTCGCATCCTTGGTGATATTAGCCGCGAAAAGGTGGCCATCCTTCAGGAAGTGGACCATATCTTTATCAAAGGATTGAGGGATTGGGGACTTTATGATAAGGTCTGGCAGGCTGGGGCCATGCTTTTGCCCGTAAATAGTGTAGGGGTCATGGGCGATGAGCGCACGTATGAAAAATGCGTAGCTTTGCGTGCCGTTGAGAGTACCGACGGTATGACGGCGGATTGGGTGAATCTGCCGTATGAATTTTTACAAAAGGTATCCAACGATATCATCAACAGAGTGCCGGGAGTGAATAGGGTCGTGTATGATATCAGCTCAAAACCACCGGCGACGATAGAGTGGGAGTGATACAGGCAGACCGAACATCCTTTTAAAACAACCATTAACGATTGGATTCAATGAACCGATTTTTTAGAAGTATGCTTGTCTTTTCGCTATTGATGATAGCCTTGGCAAGCTGTAAGGCACAAAAATTTACGACACATGCCGTAAAGAAGGGGGAGACCTTGGCAGGTATTTCAAAACAGTATAGGGTAGACTCGGCTACAATTTTAAGATATAATAAAGAGATCAAACAGGGTGATCAACTGAAGGCCAATACTATTTTGGTCATTCCGAGGGGAGCGAACACAGCTTCAACAACAACTAGGCCCAACGCGCCGGATCAGTCGAAGGATACCGTAACCCAAAGTGATGAACCGATCGGTTTTGCCTCGCATCGGGTCAGAAAAAGGGAAACCTTGTACGGTATCGCCCAGCGTTTTCGAATTACCGAAGACGAAATCAAGAAATACAATACCGATTTATATTCTGCCCAGTTGAACAAGGGTATGACCCTGAAAATTCCCCAGTACCGAAGAACAAAATCGGAACAGGTCGCCGCTAGCGATGTGGATTTGGAAACCTATACCGTGGCTCCCAAGGAGACCCGATGGAGCATCGCCAATAAATTCGGTATTACCATAGACAGTATGCTGGTACTGAATCCCGAGCTATCGAAAGCCACCGACTATCTGGCGGTGGGCCAAGAGCTGAAAATGCCCAGACCGGCCGGTAGTACCGTTGAAAATCAAAAAACGCAGCTCTATCTTTCCTATACCGTTCCGCCGAAAATGAATTTCTATCAGCTGGAACAGAAATTCGGGGTGAAGTCCGATGAGATTGTCCGGTTGAATCCCGAAATAACGGCAAAGGGCGGTCTAAAAGAGAACATGGTCATCCGTATTCCCCAAGTAAAGTTGGATGCCGGTGAGATCAATACCGATAACTACAATTTTTATGAGGTGAAGCCCAAGCAGACGGTATTTTCATTGACCCGTAAACTGGGCCTTACCTACAAGGACCTTTTGGATTTGAATCCCGATTTGAGCGATGGTCTTAAAGCGGGCATGGTATTGAAATTGCCTAAGGATCAAAAAGGGGATTTTGAGGTACGTAACGCATTGGTACTCGATAAGATCAATCTTGTCGATAGTATCGATGTGAAGAACGTCCCTAAAGTGGTATTTATGTTCCCTTTTCGGTTAGACAAGCTGAATTTGGAAAACAAGGAAGAGGTCACCGATATCATTGAGGATAGAAATAGTCTTAAATTCAGTCTGGGCCTATATTCCGGGGCCTTGATCGCCCTTGATTCCATAGCCGACCTCGGCATATCGGTCGACGTAAGTAGTTATGATAACCAGTTAAGTCTCGCTAGAACCAAAGAAATTTTGCAAAAGGAAAATCTGAATACGGTCAGTGCCATTATCGGTCCTCTTGATTTGGCTTCCCTAAAGGAAACGGCCGTAAGAGCCAAAAGCTCGCAAGTACCTGTTATAGCGCCTATACCCGCGGAAAGCGATCTTAGCCTGTCGAATGTCTTTTATTCGTATACCTCAAACAAAGTACTTCGGGACCGGATGCTCGATTTTGCCCAAGAAAAGTACGAAGGCCAGAACGTGGTCGTAATCGCCGATTCCACCCACGTTGTAGCGAGAGATTCCATTCTGTCAAGATTTCCCGATGCCAAAGTTGCCGAAGTCATCGAAGAAGAGAAAAACATCGGTATCGATATCGAGAAGTTCAAATTACTACTCTCCGATGAATTGGAAAACTGGGTATTCGTAGAAACAGATAACTTTAAACTGGTGGCCAGTGTAAGCTCCATCTTGAATTCTTTTCAGAACACCCTATTGGATATCGAGCAACCGGAACGTGAAAAACTGAAGCTACGGATGTTTACCACAAACAAGACTTCCGCCTTTGAGAACGATGTCATTTCGAGTACGCACCTTTCCAATCTGAGCTTTACCTATCCCTCGGTATACAGAATACCCGAGAGCAGTGCATTTTCCCGGCGCTACGAAAAACGCTTCGGAAGCCTGCCCGATCGCTATGCCGTAAGGGGATTTGATATCATCTATGATCTGCTGCTGAAACTGGCGTATAAAAATAACTTGATGGAGGTTTCGAAATATATCGGTGAGACCGAGTACTCGGGCACTAAATTCGATTATGAAAAAGATCCCGTCATGGGCTATTTTAACCAAGCCTCTTATATTATGACTTTCGAGGATCTGCGAATCAAACAGGTGCAGTAATTAGAATTGGATATGACTTCAAAAATCACTTACAACGGAGAATTACGGACTACCTGCGAGCATGTTCGATCAGGAAGTACGTTTATGACGGATGCCCCGGTGGATAATAATGGATTGGGACAAGCATTTTCCCCAACGGATACCGTGGCCACGGGATTGGGAAGCTGTATGATTACGGTCATGGGTCTTAAAGCTCAAAGTTTGGGTGTCGATTTGATTGATTCAAGCGTGGAAATTACTAAACGCATGGCTTCTAATCCCCGTAGAATAGCTAAAATAGAAGCGAAGCTAAATTTACCCGCCGATGTTTCGGAAAAGCACCGCAAAATTTTGGAAAATACTGCGAATACCTGCCCCGTTCACTACAGCCTACATCCAGAAATCGAAAAGGTAATTATTTTTTCTTGGGAACGCTGAGGATTTTATTTTTTACGCTTTTTTTCTGTATTTCGGCATTTGGGCTTCCACAGGAAGAAGAACTTTCACAGGAAGAAGAACTTTCACAGAAAGAAGAAACCATCCCGTGGAGTGCGGACCGTAAACTACAATGGTCCGACTTTAAGGGAAGCTATTTCAAGACCGAGTGGGCCGCTGCAACTACGGCAACCGGAATCAGTTATGCTTTTACGGCAAACAAGCAGAACGGACAGCAATTTTTGGAAATCCAGGTCAACTGTGAATTCTTTCCCCAAAAATCATGGTACCGTCCCGAACTTTGTGACTCCGTAATCTTAAGCCATGAGCAATTGCACTTCGATATTGCGGAACTGCATGCCCGTAAATTCCGCAAACGCCTGGCAGAATTCCGGTTCACCGATAATGTCAAAGAAGAAGTAAGGGATATCTACAAGCAGATACTCAAAGAACTCCGTATTTTCCAGAATAAATACGATCGGGAGACCGATTTCTCAAAAGATTTGCAACAACAATTACTATGGAATGGCAGCATCGCCAGGGAGTTGGCTGTCGACCCATAAAAAAATGGCTCCAAAAGACATTTTTGAATTCGAAATTTTAAGAATCGAATGTACAGTTGCTTAGAATCTAAAGGCAGCTCCAATGGATAAAATAGATACCCCGTAACCAGCCTCGGCAAACACCCCGAAATTTTCCGTAAAATACCACCGGCCACCTACGAAAATGGTTGCACTGGGCCGGCTATCCAGACCGTCGGCAAAATCGTCGTCAATAGAAGCGATGTTGTACGAAAGCATTGCCCCACCGTAGACGTCCAGGTTTTCGACATCAAGTCCGATGTAATGAAACGCTCCGCGTACGCCAATTATGGTATAGTTGTAATCGTACCTATTCCCACCAAAACGGACGTCTGAACGATAGGATTTGTAGCCCAAATACCCACCAAGGCTAACGATACCAAAGTCACCCGTTTCCCAGATGCCCCTTTCATAGCTTACATTAAGACCTATACTTTGGGATGAAGTACCCAGACCGCCATAGTAAAAATTACCCCCAATACCGATACCGGCGTTGATTACGTTGGTGCCCTTATTAAATTCTTGGGCGGAAACCGAATGGGCTGTGAATAGTGTAATCACGGCCAATGCTAAAATCTTGAGTGTTTTTTTCATTTTTCTTGATTTTGAATTAATTTAATAGGGATTGATTGTTTAATAATTTTGGGTTTAATTACCCTATGCGTGCATCGCATTTTCTTTTTTTTGGAATTTGGAATTTCTTTTTTTGCAATTTGATACCTAGGATGCTTGCATCGAGGTAGTTCATTAATTCTGTGTCGTTTTAGCTTTTGAGGGGTAAGGGTTGAAAATTTTCAGCCCCTACACATCGCAAATCGTAACTCCCTGCTTCAAGGCGGCGATCTTATCGTCCCACGACGGCACGAACTCCTGTGCCACATGGCCTTTATAGCCAGTGGCCACTATCGCTTTCATGATAGCAGGATAGAACAATTCTTGGGTCTCGTCGATTTCATGGCGGCCGGGGTTGCCTCCCGTGTGGTAATGTCCAAAATATTGGTGGTAGTCCTGAATATTGCGGATGACGTCGCCTTCCATGATCTGCATGTGGTAGATATCGTAGAGCAGCTTAAAGTTTTCGGAACCCAATTGCTTGCAGAGCTCAACACCCCATTGGGAGTGGTCGCACATATAATCTTTATGGTCGACCTTTGAATTGAGCAGCTCCATCTGAAGTACGACGCCGTGCTTTTCGGCCAAGGGAAGCACTTTTTTCAGTCCCTCGACGCAGTTTTGAAGCCCGGTTTTGTCGTCCATACCGTTGCGGTTTCCGCTGAAGGTGATAAGGTTGGTATAACCCGCCTCGGCCACTTTGGGAATAACATCGGTAAAGCTTTCGATGAGTTCCTTGTGTAATTTAGGGTCGTTCCATCCTTTTTCTATGCCCAGTCCCGCGCCCCAGCACATGGAGGCATGTATGCCGTGTTTTTTCAACAGCGGCCAATCTTCCGGTCCGACCAAGTCGATGGCCTTGACACCCAATTCGTTCAGGTTTCCCAAGAATTCATCCAGGGGTATGGGGTTGTAGCACCAAAAGCAGGCACTATGGTTGATATTGCTCTTGAGTCCCAAGGGTTTGTTTTCTTTGGATACCATGGCATTTCCGGTTTGGGTCGCCAATATTCCGACCGACGCGGCGGCGGATGTGCCAATAAAGGTTCTTCGTTTCATCGAATCTAATTTGATAGTGTGGTACTATAAGTTTGTAAGTTTATTTTTTCGGTCATCGGTCATCCGTCCAATTTTATTTCCCCCGTTAAATATAGTATTTTTACTTTAAATATGGATGTTACCCCCGATAAAGAAAAGCTCATCGAACTGGCCCATTACCGTATGCCCTTCGGAAAATTCAAGGATAGGTATCTTGTAGACCTTCCGGAAACCTATCTTATCTGGTTCAAACAAAAAGGCTTCCCGGATGGCAAATTGGGAAAATTGATGGCATCCATCCTAGAAATCAAAGTAAACGGACTCGAACCGCTCATCCGGAAAATTCAAAAAGATTTTCCAAGGCAATCTTCCTGATTTCTTTCAGCAATTTGTACTTTTGCGTCCCGTAACAAGGAAGCCACCATGTCAGATACCAAATACATTTTCGTTACGGGAGGAGTAACTTCGTCCTTAGGAAAGGGAATCATCGCCGCCTCACTTGCCAAACTGCTGCAGGCAAGGGGTTATAAAACAACCATACAGAAACTGGATCCTTATATTAACGTGGATCCCGGAACCTTGAACCCGTATGAGCATGGGGAATGTTATGTGACCGACGATGGCGCGGAAACCGATCTCGATCTGGGCCATTATGAACGTTTTTTGAACGTGCGAACCTCGCAGGCGAACAATGTCACTACAGGTCGAATCTACCAAAGTGTTATTGAAAAGGAAAGGCGCGGCGAGTTTTTGGGAAAGACCGTACAGGTCGTGCCCCATATTACGAATGAAATTAAGCACCGCGTTCAGTTATTGGGCAATAGCGGCGAGTACGATATGGTCATCACCGAAATTGGTGGAACGGTTGGCGATATCGAATCATTACCTTATATAGAGGCCGTGCGCCAGTTATTATGGGAATTGGGCGAAAGTAACGGTATCGTCATACACCTTACCCTGGTGCCCTTTCTTTCCGCCGCCGGTGAACTGAAAACCAAGCCTACGCAGCATTCCGTAAAGACCCTGATGGAAAGTGGTATCAAGGCCGATATCCTGGTCTGCCGTACGGAACATGAAATCCCTGATGAATTAAGGGATAAATTGGCACTTTTCTGCAATGTAAAACGCGAGGCGGTCATACAATCCATAGATGCATCCACAATCTATGACGTGCCAATCTTGATGCAAGAGGAAGGCTTGGATACCGTGGTACTCCAAAAACTAAGGCTTCCGAACAGCACCGAACCTGATCTTACGCAATGGAACGAGTTTCTCAACCGTCATAAAAATCCGAAGCACGAAATCACTATCGGACTTATCGGGAAGTATGTAGAATTACAGGATTCCTATAAATCCATTTTGGAATCGCTGATCCATGCCGGGGCGGCCAACGAGGTACGGGTAAATATCCGCTCGATCCATTCCGAACATATTTCGGAGAAGAATCTGGTAAAAAAATTAGATCTGCTCGACGGAATCATTGTCGCTCCCGGATTTGGAAAACGGGGTATCATCGGCAAGATCAGGGCGGTAGAACATGCCCGTGAAAACGGTATTCCCTTTTTGGGTATTTGCTTAGGGATGCAAATGGCGGTCATCGAATACGCCCGTAATATACTGGGGTTGAAAGACGCCAATTCCACAGAAATGGATGCCTCTACCTCCGATCCGGTCATAAGCCTGATGGAAGAGCAAAAGAATATAATCAACAAAGGCGGCACTATGCGCTTGGGGGCTTGGGACTGCGAACTGTCCGAAAATAGCTTAGTGCGTAAGGTCTATCACAATGTGGGTTCCATTTCGGAAAGGCACCGCCATCGCTATGAATTCAATAACGCCTATAGGGCACCCCTTGAAAAGGCAGGATTGATGGCTTCGGGTATCAATAAGGAAACCGGACTGGTAGAGATTATCGAATTGAAAGACCATCCCTGGTTTATCGGTGTACAGTATCATCCCGAATATAAGAGTACGGTGGCCAATCCGCATCCGCTATTTGTCGGATTCGTTAAAGCTGCCCTGTCTCAAAAACTGAAGCGAACGCGTGCTGTTTCTAGCTAAAAACCCATGCCAGTTTGACATAGATTGGACAATTGGGCATATATTTGTTAATCCACGTGTAGACCTGTAGGGTGTTGTCG
>NZ_JBGTHY010000103.1:0-3072 GCF_041745955.1 Pricia sp. | reverse complement strand
CTATCAGGATGCGGTAAAAGCAAATCAGGAGGCCATTTTGGCCGACGAGGATTATATCTCACAATGCTATTCCCAAGGGATGTACCCCTTAGCCTATTATCCGCATAACCTTCATTTTCTATGGTCGGCCGCCAGTCTATTGGGCGATAGCAAAACGGCAATCGATGCCGCCAAAAAAACCGCTGAAAAAGTGCCTGCGGGAGAACTGGCAAGCCTACCGTTCTTGCAAGATTTTGCCTCCACTCCCCTTTTGGCCTATACCCGATTTGGCAAATGGAACGAGATATTGACCATACCGTATCAGGGAGACGCGTATAAACATCTTAAACTTATTTGGCACTATGCCCGAGGTATCGCCTTTCTTCGGAAAAATAATTTAAAGGAGGCCAAGGAAGAATTGGAAGCCCTCAAGGCAATGAAAGATGACCCCGATCTCGAGGAACTGATCGCTAACTATACCAATGCCAGTTCAAGTATCGCCAAAGTAGCCTACGCCGTGGTATCCGGGGAAGTTGCCGCCGCAGAAGGCGATTTGCCTCAGGCCATCGACCAGCTGCGGGAGGCCGTGGTCTTTGAAGACCAATTGATCTATAGTGAACCGGCAGCATGTCACATTCCCGCAAGACAGTCCCTGGGCGCGGTCTTGTTAAAGGCCAAGAAATACGGGGAAGCGGAAAAAGTGTTTAAAGATAATCTTGAAACAATCCGCCAAAACGGCTGGTCTTTGATGGGACTGTATCAAAGCTTAGTAGCACAAAATAAAGGGGAAGAAGCGAAGGCCATTAAAATGGAATTTGACAAGGCTTGGAAAGATGCCGATATTGAGATATCTACTTCGGTACTTTAATTAGGGATTAATTTCATTCGAAAATAGGGCATTTTGAATTAATTAAGTAAATTGAGAGTCCGATTCACCAATCGTCAATTGCGAATAAACCCCGCTTGTCGATTTAGCATTGTTTTTTGTGGTTTTAACCTCTCTAAATCCCTGGTCAAAATGAAAAAATTCTTTCTTCCCATCTCGGTAGTCCTATTGATTATTCCCATGGCATGGGCAAATTCTATTTCGCAATCCTCCACCACGGAAAACCCGTTTCTGGGCACTTGGGCACTCGACGTCGAAGGCGGCGGTGTCGGTTGGCTGAATGTACATGACGAACAGGGTTTTTTGGATGCCGAACTGTTGTGGATCGGCGGAAGTGTACTGCCCGTATCGGATGTGTATTTGGCAAACGACGGTACCCTAGTGGTTACCCGGACCAACGAAGTGAACATGACCAGGGACGGGGCACCTAACGAACGGAAACACATTCGCACCTACACCCTACGTATCAAAAAATCGGGAGACCAATTACAGGGCACTATGACCGGCCCCTCTTGGGAAGGTCCAGGCGAAACGACCTATACCTTTACCGGAAAGCCCATGCCGCCGATGCCCGGGAAACCCGATATGGGCACCATAAAATATGGAAAGCCCATTCCCCTTTTTAACGGCAAAGACCTTACCGGTTGGAAACTCATTAATCCGAAACACAAAAATGGTTTCAAAGTGGTCAACAGTGAATTGGTAAACGATCCTATCCAGCCCAAGGATGGGGAACACATATCGTACGGAAACATCCGTACCGACCAGGAGTTCGAAGATTTCAACCTAAAACTCGAGGTAAACGTACCCGAAGGCAACAACAGCGGCATCTATCTCCGTGGCCTGTACGAAATACAAGTGGTGGACTCCTACGGCAAGGATTTGGATTCCCACAACATGGGCGCACTCTATAGCCGGATCACCCCCAGCACGGCCGCCGAAAAACCCGCAGGCGAATGGCAGAAGTTTGACATCACCCTGTACGACCGCCACTTGACGGTCATCCTCAACGGCAAAACAATCATTGACAACCAGCCCGTACCCGGCCCCACCGGCGGGGCAATCAGCTCCGATGTGTTGGCCCCAGGCCCCATTTATCTGCAGGGCGATCATGGTAATGTGGCGTATCGGAATATGGTGTTGACGCCTATATTGTAGGGTAGGGTGCTGGAGGTAAGAAACGGCCTTTTAATCTTCCGTCATGATTTTTGTCTATGCGCTTCAGCAAGTAACTTAGAGTGTTGATGATTTCATAATTGTACTACGGAAAGCTGTAGGAACAACTTTTGTATTTTTGCTATTTTACGAAACCTTTTTTCTTATTTTCTTAGCCTTTTTTGCTATCGAATTTAGGTTTTCTATACCTGAATATTTAGGATGTAAAGAATATATGTTCTTTACTCAATTGTTGGTTGCAATTTTTAGAAAAACATAAGAGAAAATAGAATGTTCCGGATTTAGCACTTAATTAATTTTTAGTTGATTAAAAGAAATGAAAAAAAGCATTAAAACCGATAAGCCCGAAAAAATTTCCCGGGTAGTTGTGATGGGTACGTCTGCAGGGGGACTGGGTGCACTAAAAAAATTAATAAGCCAACTCCCCAAAGACTTCCCCCTGCCGGTATTGGTTGTCCGACATATTTCTCCTGATGCTATGGGAAATGTACTTTTAGACGAACTTAATAAGCTAAATACCGTAAAATGTCGGCATGCAAAAAGCGGAAACAACTTGAAACCCGGCTATTTATACCTAGCGCCATCAGACCACCACCTGTTGATTGGGGGAAATCTGAAAATGCTGGTGACCAAAGGAGCCCACGAAAACAGGTCGCGTCCCGCTATTGATCCGCTATTTCGTTCAGCTGCCGTAGCTTTTGGAACCGGTGTTATCGGAATATTGCTCACCGGTTATCTTGATGATGGAACAGCAGGAATGAAAGCTATTAATAGATGCGGAGGAATATGTATTGTACAGGATCCTGATGAAGCCGAGTATCCGGATATGCCGCGAAATGCCCTGAATAACGTAAAGGTAGATTATTGCCTCCCTATTTCTGAAATGGGGGCCCTCCTTCTCAAGATTTTTCAACGCAAATTGCCAAAAAGTAAACCTGTTCCTGGAGATGTTTTAATAGAAGCTAAAATAGCCGAGCGTGTGTTAAGCGATCTGTCTTCAGTAAATAAACTGGGCGATCAGGTTCCTTTTA
>NZ_JBGTHY010000102.1:0-20374 GCF_041745955.1 Pricia sp. | reverse complement strand
GATGGATTTTAGCCCTAGATCAAGCTTACGGCCCGTGAATGCCAAATGTCTGGAATGCCATACCACCTTTGCAAAAAACACTGCGCTTTATGGTATGGGCAATGCCTATGACAAAACACGGGTTATATATGGTATCGATTGCGAACGTTGCCATGGGCCTTCGGGCGAACATGCAGTTTTCCATAGAAACCATCCAAACGTATCGGAACCAAAGTATATGGTAAAGCACGACACCCTATCGCAACATCAGCGTTTGGATGCCTGCGCCCTTTGTCATTCGGGTGTCCGGTCCAACAGCAAACCCGCCTTTCATTTTCTAACGGGAGATAATTTAACTGAGCATTCGCTGCCGGATACTACCACACCTATCGAAGAAGTCGACGTTCATGGCAACCAGTATGCTCTTTTACAGGCCAGCCAATGTTTTAAGCAGACCGCTACGATGGATTGTTCCACCTGCCATGACCCTCATAAGAATCAACGAAACGAGACCGCTTTTTTGAATTCGAAATGTATACAATGTCATCAAAAAAACACCATTACATGTAAGGAGGAAGCAACGGTCATGGCACAATTCGGAAACAACTGTATTTCTTGCCATATGCCGTTAAGATCCTCTAGTTCTATGTTCGTACGGCAGGAAGGCGACAGTGTCAAGACCCCCGTGGAGGTACGGACGCATTTGATCTCAGTATATCCGGAAGAGAAATGATCGAAAATAAAAACCAAGTTTAGCCCTAGTTTCAAGAGGTTCGCAATAGTAGAATTAGGTATCTTGCCAATGGATTGAAAAAACGAAAATATTTTGAAGGGGAAACTGCTTTGTATATGTATCCTTATCTCTCTTTTGAACTGCGCCACAAAAGATGATAACAGGAGATTAGTGGCTGTCGATTCTACGGAATCGGGCATCGATTTTTCCAATACCATCACCGAAAACGATTCCATCAACGTAGTGGATTTTCAGTATTGCTACAATGGGGGAGGGGTCGGCATTGGCGATTTTGACAAAGACGGCCGGCCCGATATCGTTTTTACCGGCAACCAAGTGTCGAGCAGAATCTATTTGAACAAAGGCGATTTACGATTCGAAAATGTCACGGAGAAGTCAGGTCTTAACACCAAAAGTTGGGTTACCGGTGTCAGCGTCGTCGATATCAATGCCGATGGCCGCGACGATATCTACCTAAACGTAGGTGGACCGGATTGTAAGGGGGATTGTCCTAATCTGCTGTTCGTCAATCAGGGCCTTGACGGCGAAGGCATTCCGATATTCAAGGAACAGGCAAAGCCATACGGACTTGATGACGGCAACTACGCCCAGCAATCCGTCTTTTTCGACTACGATTCCGATGGTGATCTCGATGTTTTTATCCTACATAACGGCAACCATGGCTTTGATAAGAACAATCCCCTTCCTAAAAAGTATATGGAGCCCCATTTAAAAGACCTGTTATTGCGTAATGATTCCGTTTCTGGCCTGGACCATCCTTATTTTACCGATGTTTCCCGGGAGTCCGGCATCGTTCATGGCGGCTTTGGCCTTGGGGTCGGCATCAACGATATCGACGGGGACGGACTGATCGATCTTTACGTGGCGAACGATTTTATTACCGAAGACCTGCTGTACCTCCAAAAAAGGCATCCCGACAGTCTCGCCCCTTGGTTTGAGGAACGTAGCAAGGCCTTTCTGGGCCACGCTTCCCATAATGCCATGGGAATGGATTTTGCCGATGTCAATAACGATGCCCGTCCCGATCTTCTTGTGGTCGACATGTTGCCCGACGGGTACGAACGTCAAAAGAAAATGCTGGGAAGCATGAACTACGAACGCTACCTGCTTGCGCTGCGAAACGGTTACGGATCCCAGTATGTACACAATACGCTGCAACTGAACAACGGATCGATCGACGGCAGTCCGCTCCGGGCCAGCGAGGTCGGATTTATCACCGGAATCGCGGAAACCGATTGGAGCTGGGCGCCGCTCATGCTCGACCTTGACAACGATAGCGACAAGGACCTCTATATTTCGAACGGATATGTAAAGGATGTGACCGATCTGGATTATATCAACTACTCCAGCGAGAACAATATGTTCGGAAGTGGCGAGGAAAGACTCAAAAAACAAAAGGAGTTCGCCAAGAATTTAAAAAGCATTCATTTGCCGAATTATATTTATGAAAACAAAGGGAGATTACATTTCGACGACGTTTCAACGGATTGGATCAACGGCATACCGACCTTTACCAACGGGGTCGCCTATGCAGATCTCGATAAGGACGGCGATCTTGATCTGGTGTTGAACAATATCAACGAACCGGCCATGGTTCTGGAAAACAATACCTCCGACGATTCCCAAAAACACTTTTTAAGGATAAAGCTAGAGGGGCCGGCGAAAAACCCATGGGGAATCGGTGCCAAGATCAAGCTTTGGCAGGATGGCGAAGTCCAACAGCATTTTCAATCCGTCATCAGAGGTTACCTATCTTCCGTAGAGCCTGTGACCCATTTCGGGGTCGCGCCTACGAACATAGATTCGATAGAAGTTCGATGGCCCGACGGAAAAGTAAGTTCGCTAAGGGAGGTAACTCCAAATCAGGTCCTTGAAATAGCCATCGACAATGCCCACAGTGCTCCGAGAATAACCCCAAAAGCTGAAAAGAGAACACTATTTAATAAAGAGGATGGACTGCTCAATTACGTCCATAAAGAAAGCAACCTTAATGAATATGCCATACAACCGCTGTTGATGCGGCAATATTCGCAAATGGGTCCCTGTGCCGCTGCAGCCAACATCGACGCCGAACCCGGGGACGAAATCTTTATCGGGGGTAGCAGGGGCGAACCCGGGGAAATCTGGTTTCAGGATGATAACGGGACGTACTGGTCCAAACAACAACTAGAGGCGGAGTATGAGGACACCAATGCTGCCTTTGTCGATATCGATGGGGATACCGATTTGGATCTTTACGTCACGAGTGGAGGTTCCGAATTTGGGCAAGCCTCGGAATGGTACAATGACCGGGTATATCTAAACGATGGAAGGGGATTTTTTGAGCGCAGCGAAGATATACTCCCCGATACCTCCAATAGCACCCAGATAGTTCGGCCCGCCGATATCGATAGCGACGGCGATGTCGATTTCTTTATCGGCGCACGGATACTTCCCGGAAAATATCCCCTCCCGCCTGAGAGCAGGATTTTGATCAATCATGATGGCCGCCTGTCTGAAATGAACAATAGCGGAATCGATTCCCTCGGCCTGGTTACCGACGCCCTTTGGGAAGATATGGATGGCGATGGACTTTTAGATTTGATAGTCGTAGGGGAGTGGATGCCAATTTCCATATTCAAAAATGACAAAACCAGCTTCTCTCCAATGGCCACAGACTGGATTGATGAAAACAACAAAGCCATCGCGACTACGGGATGGTGGAACTGCATTACAAAAGCCGATTTCGATAAGGACGGGGACACCGATTTCATTTTGGGAAACCAAGGCCTGAACGGAGTTTTAAATCCCACCCCATCGGAACCGGTCTATGTCTACAAAAGAGATTTCGATAAGAATGGGAGTCCCGATCCGCTGTTGGGCAAATACTACGATAGCGGAGAAAAGAAACTCCGGCCCTTACATTCCAGAGACGATATCGTGGCCCAGTTGCCTAGCTTGAAAAGAATGTATCTGCGCTACGATGATTTTACCAAAGTCGATTTTAGGCAGCTTTTAGATATCGAGGATCTGGAATCGGAAACATTAAGTGCAAGTACTTTCGCCAGCAGCTATGCCGAAAATCTGGGGAATGGAAAGTTCCGATTGGTCCCCCTGCCCTTGGAATGCCAAGTGGCGCCGATCAATGCCATTTTAGTGGACGATTTTGACGGCGACACCCAGCTGGATGCGCTATTGGTGGGCAACGACTTTACTTCCGAGGCCATCTACGGCAAGGCGGATGCCCATACCGGTATTCTGCTAAAGAGCAGCGATGGAATGTTTGAAGTAAAGGCAAGCAAGGACACCGGCTTCTATGTTCCGGGGCAGTCGAACCATTTGATACAGTTTAACGACGGCAAGGGTAATAATCTAATCCTGGCCACTCAAAATAAGGATTCGATACGGATTTTCTCCTTGGATCCGCATTCAGGCCTACAATAAAAAAAGGGCAACCTTGCGATTGCCCCAACTAACTCAAAACTAACTCAAAATTAATACCCCGGATTTTGGTCCGCATTGGTCAAGGCCGGGTTCGCATCGATTTCCTGTTGCGGTATAGGCAAAAATTCGTGTTTGCCGGTCTGGAAACCTTCGATGACTTCGGGCAAGAGTCCCCATCGTTTCAAATCGAAATACCTAATCTGTTCGCCGGCCAGCTCTACCGCCCGCTCGTGTACGATGACTTCGAATACCTGTTGTTGGGTACCCACTGGATAGCCCCTTCGGTCCATTTCCTCGGTGCCGTAATTGGGCATGTTTACGCGGTCCCTGACCCGGTTTAAAAGAGCGATCGCGGCTGCTTGGTTGCCCAGTTCGTTCTCGGCCTCGGCCAACATCAGCAGCACATCGGCGTAGCGGATAACCCTGAAATTGATTCCACTGTAGTCGAAGCCATCCTGGGGCTGGACGTCCAGGTTCTGGTATTTGCGCCATACAACGCTGGTCAAGCCGTCAAAGGTATTGTTCCCGTTGTTATAGGTATCGCCGTTCTGATAAAAGTAAGCTTCGATACGGGGATCGTCGTCCTCGAATTCCGCAAAGAAGGAGGGCCGTACCACGATGTTGGCAAAATTGGTGGGCGCATACTCGATGCCCCTAAAAGTGGTCTCCCGGACACCGTTTCCGGTCGCGTCCCATTGATCACCACCGATTTGCTTGTCATAGTTTACCTCAAATATAGACTCAGGATTGAATTCCCCCGCTTCGTTACCATTATCGCGAGGCGCTACGCCTTCTATGGTGTAACCGGTTATAGATTCCAAGGCCGCCTTGGCCTCTGCCCATTCCTCTAAAAACAGATGTACTTTGCCCTTAAGAGCCAGAGCCGCTGCCCTAGTGGCCCGGCCCTGCTGCGTATCCGCCTGTTCGGACAGGTTGGCCACGGCAAAGTTCAGGTCTTCCTTGATCAAGGCATAGACTTCTTCTTGGGAGGCCTTGGGTACTTCTAGACCTTCGGGCTCGGTCTGCTGTGTCAGTGGCACTCCTCCCCAAAGGTTGGTCAGGTTAAAATAGTAAAGGGCTCTCAAAAACCGGACTTCGCCCAATCTTTGGTTAATTTCCTCTTGGGGTATGTTCTTGGTCTCGATAAATCCATTTGCATCGGCCTCGATGACGAAATTGGCACTGGCAATGCCCCGGTACGCCGCTTGCCAATAGGTAAAAAATTCGCCCAGGGAAGGATCATAGGTATAATCCATAAAAGCTTTGAGCCCGCCTTGCAAAGCATCGGTACCCAAATTTTCTTGGGAAAGATTATCGAACAGGAAAAAAGCGATCCTACCGTACATCCCCTGCGACTGTAAAAAGGAATAAGTGGCATTGACGGCCGATTGCAGTTCGTTGGACCGCTGAAAGAAGGTATCCGGAACGATAACATTGGGATCCTGAAGTTCAAGTTCCTCTTCTTTACAACTGATAATACCGGCGAGGATGGCGGTAGCGGTAATTATTATTTTCTTAGTTTTCATCTTTCTTTTTTTTAAAATTGAACTTGTAACCCCGCCAAAATGGTCCTTGGTTGTGGATACCTGCCCTGATCCAAACCTATCGCACTGGTGGTGCCTCCACTGAGAAGGGGCACGATTTCCGGATCATAGCCCGAATAATCGGTAAAAGTTAATAAATTTTGGCCACTTACATAAAACCGGAGCTTGCTGATAAATCCGTTCCCCAAGCCTTCGAGCGCCCTGCCCGGAAGCGTGTAGCCCAAGGAGGCACTACGTATTCTGGTATAGGATCCGTCTTCGATAAACCGGTCGGATACGACTTCGTTACCGGTAAAGCCCGGTGTCGCTTTGGGTATGGTATTGGATGGATTGGTCGGCGACCAGCGATCCAGGATGGCCGTGCTCACATTGAACAGACGGGCCTGCTGCTCCAAGTTGTACCGATTGCCATTATAAATTTCATTTCCGTACACCCCGTTCAGAAAAACGGAAAAGTCGATGTTCTTGTACTTGAAATTAAGGTCAAGTCCCAAGTTAACCTCCGGGGTAGGATTTCCGATAATGACCCTGTCCTCGGCATTGACAGAACCATCGTTGTTCGTATCAACAAAACGGATGTTCCCGGGCTCTGCCTGGTTTTGCGTGGCATGGGCCTCGACCTCGGCTTGGTTCTGGAAAATGCCATCGGCCTGAAGCCCGAAAAAATGGAAAAGGGGCTCGCCAACGAACAACCTGTTGTGGTTCTGTTGGAAATAGCTACCATTAAAAATGGCTTCGACGCTTCCCAAGGAGGTCACTTCATTCTTTAGGTTGGCGAAGAGGTTGAAATTGGCACCCCAGGTAAAGTCGCCCTCAAAATCCTTATAACCCATTTCCACTTCGATTCCGTTGGTTTCCGTACCCCCTACGTTACGGGTCTGGCTCGCATCCGTGGCACCGAGCGAACTGGGAAGGGGCACGGAGACCAATAGTCCATCGCTCTGGTTCCTGAAATATTCCATGGAGAAGGTTAGGGCATTGTTGAACAGGGCCACATCGGCACCGATGTTCAACGAGGTCAGCTCCTCCCACTGCAAGTTTTCATTGGGAATCCGCGCAGGCCGTGTACCACTTACCAGACTTCCGTCAAGTACATAGTTGAAATTGGTCAGCAGACCACTTATAAAGAGATAGTCCCCAATATTATTGTTTCCCGTAATACCCCAGCTACCCCGTACCTTTAGGTCGGAAATGGTGGTGTTGTCCTCAAGAAAGGGGAGGTTGGACAGATTGATACCTGCCGAAACCGAAGGGAAATATCCCCATTGTTGCCCCTGTGGAAACCGCGACGAACCGTCCGCCCGGATAGTACCTGATAACAGAAAAGTCCGGTCATAGTCATATCCCACCCGTCCGAAAACCGATTGCAGGTTGTTCTCGCTCGAAAAACTGGTCAGGTTGCGAACATCGCCGGGATTCAGTTGTTCCACTGCGTCGGTCAAGCTATTGGCAGTGAAGGACTGCAATTGTTCGAAGTTGGACTTATTCCTTTCATATCCCGCCAGTATATCCAAATTATGTAGTTCGTTGATAGAGGTCTTATAGTTTAAGGTATTGGTAACGACGGTGGACAGTGATTTTTCGCGGTTTTTCCTGATTTCCGCTTCCAATCGCTGCCGTGATCCGGTAGGAATGGATTTTAGGAACTGGTCGAAATTGGTATAGGAATGGTCCAGTCCGATGGTTAGGCTATAGGTCAGCCCGGGAACGATCTCATAGCTTCCGAACAGGGAACCTACAATGCTGGTACCAGAGGTAATGGACGTACCATTGGTCAATATACGAACCGGGTTTTCCGCATCCTGTCCATCGACCGAGGTGGTAATTTCTGAAAAGAAATTGGTCTCGTCGTCAAAAACAGGTTTTGTCGGATCGAAACGCAGGGCGTTAACCAATACCGAACTGGCGCCTGCCTGCCCTTCACCGTTTCCACGGGTAACCCCAAGGTTCAGGGTCTGCCCGACGGTTATTTTATCGCTCAGGTCTATCGAGGTGTTCAGTCCCAAGGAATAGCGTTCGAAATCGGTCTGGAGGGTGGTGCCTTCCTGTTTTAGATAGCCCGAACGGACACTATAGATTACATCTTCGCCGCCTCCGGATGCTTCCACGTCATAGCTTTGCCAGACCCCCGTCTTCAGCACCTCGTCCTGCCAATTGGTATTGACCGAGGCATCGGTGTTGGCATCGAGCAGTCCGGGATAGATTTGGTTGCCCGGCGCCTCGGGATCCGCATCGTAGGCCTCCGAAGCGTACTGGCGGTATTGGTCCGCGGTTAGCACATCCAATGTCTTTGTATTTTCCGAAAGTCCCGCATAGGTACTGAACTTAAAGACCGGCTTGCCCTGTCGGCCGCCTTTGGTCTTGATCAGCACCACCCCGTTGGAGCCCCTGGAGCCATAAATGGCTGCACTGGAGGCATCCTTTAAAACGTCTACCGACTCGATGGATTCCGGGGGAATACTGTTCAGGCTGTTTGTCGGCACCCCGTCTACCACGAATAACGGCTGGTTGTTTCCAAAGGTCCCGAGGCCCCTGATCGTAACTAGGGGATTGGAACCGGGCGCGCCCGTGTTGGTAACTTGTACCCCGGCGGCCCTACCTTGCAAGGCCTGTTGTACGCCTACTGCGGGAGTTTCCGTCAGGTCTTCGGTGGTAACCGAGGAAATCGCGTTGGTTACGGACACCCTGCTTTGGGTACCGTAGCCAACCAGCACGACCTCGTCGAGTTGGGCGGCATCCTCTTCAAGGGTGACATTGATTTGAGTCTGTCCGTCGACAGGAACTTCCTGTTTGGCATATCCTATATAACTGATGACCAGGATGGCGTTTGGGCTTACTTCAAGACTGAAGTTGCCGTCAAAATCGGTCTGTGTACCGTTCGTCGTACCCTTTTCCACGACACTGGCACCTGGTAAAGGGCCTGTGGAATCGGTAACCGTACCGGTTATCGTGTTCTGTAATTCATCGGGAATACCAGGACTCTCAATACTTTCCCCGAAATTTCCGTGTGCATTAGAGGTACCGAGGCAAATCAGGAACAAGAGAAATTCAAGGCAACGCAAAAAGGTTTTTCCGCTTGGGAGTTTCCACCCCGTGCTATTATGGTGTTCAATCATCATCATTGTGTTAAGTTAGTTAATTGTTCGTTAGTTGTTCGTTAGTTGCAAGTTTCCTTTGCTCACGGATATCGAAAATAAACACTACCCTAAACCATTCGCGTAGGAATCTAAAATAATCAAACTTTAAAGTTACCAAAAATAGGATACCAACCGGTTTTTAACTTTTGATTTCTAAATTCGGATGAAATAAAACAAAATATTTTTTGATAATTTATCATAAAATACTTTTAATCAGAGTTTTAAAGGGATAAGTTCGATGGATAGGATAACTACCCCAATACCTGTAATCCTATATTAATTTGGGGTTCAGAATTCAAGATCAGTAGAGAACGTAATGCAAAAATGCGGATATTGCATAAAAATTCTTCAACATGAAGAACAAATTGAGCTATCGTAACTATTACAATAAGGTTCTAGGCGGATGGATCGGAAAATGCGCGGGCGGTATTTTGGGAGCCCCCATCGAGGGTTTCAAACGCTTTAACGACATCCCGTATTCCGATGCACTTTTCGCCACAAATTTTGCCAATGACGACCTCGACCTGCAGGTACTTTGGTTGGATATGCTGCTCAAAAAAGGAAAAACGGTAAGGGAGAGCGATTTTAAACAACATTGGTTGAAGCATGTTGAATTCCCTTGGTGCGAATACGGCATAGCCACCAAAAATATGCGGTTGGGCCTCGATAACCCCGATACAGGAAGGCATAATAATGGGTATTGGAATACCGGTATGGGATCGCCCATACGCAGCGAAATCTGGGGCATGGTCAATCCTGGACTGCCCGAGAAGGCTGCGTTCTATGCGGGTATGGATTCCCAGTTGGACCATGATGGTTTCTCCGTAACCGCAGAACAATATTTGGCGGCCTGTGAGGCGATCGCATTTTTGGAGAATGATGTCAAAAAAGTCCTGAAAAAAGGGCTGGACCACATACCCTCCGATTCCGATTGTGCCAAAATGGTGGAACAGATTTTCGAATGGGACGACAAATACGATTTCGATATCGTAGCCGGAAAAATCAAGAGCCGCTATGGCGATGCCGATTTTACCGCCGCACCGATGAACGTGGCGTTTATCATAGTATCGTTGCTACATGCCAACAATTCTTTTGATTTTATGATGGATGCCCTGCATCTGGGCCATGACAGCGATTGTGTAGTGGCCACCGCAGGGGCACTATTGGGCATCGTTCTCGGTTATGACGCCATACCCGAAGTCTGGAAACAACGTGTGGGAAACGAATTATTGGTAAGTCCCGAAATTTCCGGTATCCATTGCCCCAAGACCATCACCGAACTTAGCGAACTGACCTGTAAGGCAGGCATCCATTTTACGGAAAGCGAACAGGCTATCGAAATCGGGAATTACCCGTCCGAACTCCGTTTTTCGTCCCCGGAAAAAAGGTATGAACTCTATACGGAAGTAACGGATTTTCCGAATCCCGTTTCAAAAAAGGATGGTAAGCTAAAGTTGAACTATGAAAATCTGTCCAGCGAACCTCAAAATATCCGTTTGGAAGTCTCTTCGCCCTATTTTAAAAATGTAAAGGTTGAAGACATGGTTAGCGCCCCATCCCGTTATAAAAGAGGAATATCCCTAGAGTTAACGAATGTCCCGTTTCCAAAGAACCATACTAAAATCCCCTATTCTATTAAGGTAAGCATTAATGGCGATCTTTCGGATACCCTTGAGAAGGGCATACCCTATTACGGAAACTGGCTATTGCTAGGTCCTTTTATCGAAGACGATTACAGTTTGGTACCCTTAAATAAAAAATATCCGGACCATGGCCTGTCTTCCCTACCGTCGATTCAATATATGAACCATGACAAGGCGCGGTCCAACACGCAATTTTTGGATACGGATAACATCGAAAGATGGCTGGCGGACAAAAGTATCTTCGACCAGGCCTTTCAGGCAACGATAATACATCCCCTTTCGATGAAAATGGAACTCGGACAGCATTTCTTGGGCCTGGGCGAGCGTAGCCTGTATCTCTATTCGGAAATCGAGGCGACAGAAAGCACGAAAAAGTGGCTATGTTTGGGCAGCACCGCTTTTTTGAAGATTTGGTTCAACGATATCAAAGTGTACAGTAACCACGAATTAATACGGGCCTGGCCAATGGCACACGCTGTTGAACTGGAACTAAAAAAAGGTACAAACAAAATCATGATCCGAATGGACGTCACCCTTGACGATTTCGGCATCGAGATTGGACTGAAAGAGCACGGTGAAAAACATTACCATCAAAGCCGCTGGGAAACCGACCTGCAATTCACTATGATGGACAGACTGTAAAGCATCAAAACAATGGATTATAAACACTCCTTTATCCTGCACGGAAAAATTTCCTCCGATAATATTGATTATTATAAAAATTTCGGGTATCTGATTGCCCCGGATTTTATTTCCCAAAACGAAATTGACGAATTGAAACAAGAGACCGCCCAAATATTCAAGGGCAACCGTGGGAAAATAGAGGGGTTGGCCAAGGTCGGGAAACAGGATAGCAATACCGATGTTTTGAAAAAATACGTCGCTATCCATTTTCCGCATAAAATATCACCGGTTATAAGAAAGTATCTCACACACGAAAAAGTGGCCGATATACTCTCGAAAATAGTAAGTCCCAATGTAAAGGCGATGCAGTCGATGCTATTCGTAAAGGCCCCGGGAAAGGCAGGCCAATCCTGGCATCAGGACGAGTATTTTATTCCGACCAGGGATCGGTCATTGATCGGGGCATGGATAGCGATTGACGACGCTACCATAGAAAATGGGTGCCTGTGGGTGATCCCGGGCTCGCAGAACCCCGGCAGCATCAATAAGCGTATAAAAAATGAAAGCAAAGAGTATGCGGACCTGGAAACCTTGGATGTTTCCGGATTTGAAAAAGAAGATTTTGTTCCTGTGGAAGTAAGGAGCGGCTCGGTCGTATTTTTTAACGGCTACCTTTTCCATAGTTCCCAAAAAAACAAAACTAAGGATAGGTTCAGGACGGCTTTGGTAAATCATTACATGAGCGCCGAATCGATGTTGCCCTGGGATCAGGATGGCAAGTTGCCCGCAACCGAAGATTTAAGGGATATCGTTATGGTCTGCGGAACCGATCCCTATGCGCACAAAGGCACCATCGATGTGAACAGACCCTATTTGAGGCAGGATAAAACAAAATCGAAATTGGACGGGGCTTAGGACGATTGATATCCTTATTCCCTATCTGCTGATATTCCAACACCTTAATAACGTAATGAAGGATAAATGTTGGATGAATTCCCTAGTCATAATGCTTTGATTTGTTCCTATGAAGTAGAATCAACTTGTATGGAATAAAATTCTTATCCCAAAAACAGGA
This sequence comes from Pricia sp., assembly GCF_041745955.1. Lineage (NCBI taxonomy): Bacteria > Pseudomonadati > Bacteroidota > Flavobacteriia > Flavobacteriales > Flavobacteriaceae > Pricia > Pricia sp. Next base: position 8,195 of record NZ_JBGTHY010000102.1, on the reverse strand, counting down.
CAGTGCAGGATGCGAAAGTACCATTGGTCGGATATATTTGATCTTAATCGGATAAATTTTTGAATCGATCAAATTAAATTTCTAACGACTAACTAACACTATTATGAAAAAAATCTACACCAGTCTAAGGATTTTAAGCTTTTTTGTATTGCTTATCCTTGCATGCTCGGCCTATGCACAAGATGCCACAGTAACAGGTACGGTGAGCTTTGCAGATGACGGATCACCGCTTCCGGGTGTCAACGTCATAGTTAAGGGAACTACTAATGGTACCGTTACCGATTTTGACGGGAACTATAGCATCAATGTACCGGAAGAAAACGAAACCTTGGTGTTCTCCTTTATCGGATTCACTAAACAAGAGGTTCCCATCGACGGACAAACGGAAATAAATGTCACTATGACCGAAGATGCAACGGCGCTTGATGAGGTGGTACTTGTCGGATATGGTACACAGATAAAAAGAGAGGTTACCGGATCTGTACAGACCATTGAAGCGGAGGAACTGGCCGATATACCTGTTTCCCAAGTGACCCAAAAACTGCAGGGTAAACTGGCCGGGGTACAGATCAACCAGACCACCGGAAAGCCCGGTCAGGGCATGTCGGTCCGTATTCGAGGTCAATTGTCGGTGGCCGGGGGAAGCGAACCCTTGTATGTAATAGACGGTTTCCCCATTTCTGGAGGTATAAACAACTTGAATCCGGATGAAATTGAAGATATAACTATTTTAAAGGATGCCGCCTCTACCTCGCTGTATGGTTCTAGGGCGGCCAACGGGGTCGTGCTTATTACCACTAAAAATGGTACCGCGGGTGAAACAAACATAAGTTTCAATACATCCGTGGGTATGCAAACCGTGCCGGAGCGGGGAAGGATCGAAATGATGAATTCGGTCGAGTTCGCCCAGTTTAAAAAAGAATATTACGAGGATCAGGGAGATCCGGTACCTGAAATTTTTCAAAACCCATCACAGTATGAAGGTCAAACCAACGATTGGTATGATGCCTTGTTGCGGACGGCTCCACTACAAAACTATAACCTGACCATAACATCCAATACAGAGAAATTGAGGTCCGCAGTAGTCGCTGGTCTTTTCAAGCAAGATGGCGTGGTCTTGAATTCCGATTATGAACGCTATTCGTTGCGGGCAAATTTAGATTATAACGTCTCCGACAAGGTTCGTGTGGGTTTTAATATTGCCCCAAGCTATATTATCGACAATGTGCCTAGAACAGACGGAACTAGGGGTCAGGGTATTTTATTCAACGCATTGCATACATGGCCCATAATGCCCATCTTTAATCCAGATGGTACCCGGACTACATTCAATCGCTTCCCTGCCGATACCGGAAACATTTTCTCCTATGCCAACTGGTTGACCTCGGCGGAGCAGATCAAGAACGAGACCAAAGATGTAAATCTCTTGACCAATGCTTTTCTAGAGTATGAACCCATCGAAGGCCTTACCATAAAGACCACCTTGAACGCTGAAATTTATAATCGTCGGTACGAATTTTTTAGCCCAACAACGGCAACCTTTCGAATCAATAATCCCATACCTACCAATTCGGAGGCTATTTGGGAGGACAGAAACGATTTTTCTTGGTTGAATGAAAATACGGTTACCTATAACAAAAGTTTCGGGGAACACAACTTTTCTTTATTGGGCGGTTTTACCTTTCAAAAGTTCCGACGGGACCTCAGTCGGGTCCAGGCCCAAAATTTTGCGGATGATCGCTTGCCGGTAATTCAGGGCGCCGCCGATATCAATCGGGGCGGCAATCAGACTTTCGACGAGGTTCAGGAATGGAGTTTGGTGTCCTTTCTCTCGCGACTGACCTACAACTATAAGGGTAAATATTTACTGACCGCGGCCGTTCGTAGCGATGGGTCGTCACGCTTCGGATCGGAGAACCGATGGGGAACTTTTCCTTCGGTTTCTGCGGGATGGATCGCTTCCGATGAAGATTTTATGCAAAACCAAGAAACGTTCTCCCTGGTAAAACTTCGGGCCAGTTACGGGGTTACCGGTAATAACAATATTGGTAATTACACCCAATATGCCTTGATCGATAATACGGTAAACGCCGTTTTCGGAAATGACCTGGCACCGGGGTCAGCGGTAAATTCATTATCGAATACAAATTTAGGATGGGAAACTACCAAACAGTTCGACGTGGGTCTAGATTTGAGTCTTTTTAACGATAGGGTCTCCTTTGTCTACGATTATTACACCAAGAATACTACCAATCTATTATATAATGTTCAAGTGGCACAGGAATCCGGGTTAAATGAGTTTAGCGATAATATCGGGGAAATCCGATTTTGGGGCCATGAATTCGCTTTGAATACGGTCAATACGACCGGTAAATTCCGATGGACGACCAGTGCTAACATTTCCTTTAACCGCAACGTGGTAGAATCGTTGGCCGATGGTATCGACAGGGTATATGGCGACAGCGGATGGCACATCACCAAAGTAGGGGAGCCGTTCGGTCAGTTCTACGGGCATTTATCGGATGGCGTATACCTGAACCAGGAAGATTTGGACAGTTCACCACAAGTTCCGGGACGATCTACCGTCGGCAGTATCAAATTGATCGATGTGAACGGTGACGGTGTCATTACTCGTGGTGGAGATGATGATGACCGGGCCATTACAGGAAATCCGTTTCCAGACTTCACCTACGGTATTACCAATACTATCAAATATGGTAACTGGGACTTTTCAGTAGTAGGAACAGGCTCTCAAGGCAATCAACTTTTGGTAAGACACTTATTCAGTACTACCAATTTAGATGGTGTTTTCAATTTGTTAAAGGATGTGGAAAACCGTTTTCGGTCGGTTGAAAATCCTGGGGATGGGTTTTACGGTACTACCGTCGGCGGTGGTAATGTTACAGGTATTGAAAGGGATTGGATCAACGATCGCTTTGTGGCCGACGCTTCCTATTTCAATATCCGGAATATAACCTTGGGCTATACCCTTGGCGGTGTTGACCGATATTTTAAATCGGCCCGCCTGTATGCCTCCATTCAAAATGTACATATATTCACCAAGTATTGGGGGGGTCCCAACCCTGAAATCAGTGTGCAGAACAACGGACAGGGAGACGGGGGCAATCTTGAATCGGGGGTCGATATTTCAGGATATCCCGTGCCTCGAATTGTAAGTGTCGGATTGAACCTCAATTTCTAAGTAACAACCAGGTTCCCATAAATATTGACTTTCGAATTTTAAAATTACTAAGATGAAAAAAATAATACGTATTCTCGCAGTGCTGGGCGTTGTACTAACAAGTTGTGAAGATGAACTGAGCATCTTTCCCGAGGATTCCCTGAGTACACCGACCTTCTTTAAAACAGAGGAAGATTTTACGCAGGCCATCAATGCTGCATACGTGCCGCTGCGTCTAATCAATAATCAATCAAAGCCCTATTTGGCCGAGATGCATTCCGACAACACCTATTTCGCAAGAAACACGGCTTTCGGGGCAACGGAGCAACAAGAAGATATTGCTGACCATGCCATCCCCAGCGATGATGGTATTACCGCAAACGTACATGTAGAGCGGGTATACGTCGAATATTATCGGATTGTTGCGCGAACCAATCAAATACTGACCACGATCGACGAGGCGGAGTTCGACGAAACCGTAAAGGCCAATATCAAGGGGCAGGCTCTTTTTCTTAGGGCCTATTCCTACTTTGATTTGGTACAATTCTTTGGAAGTATTCCCTTGCACCTTACCCCGGTCTTAGGTCGCGAAGATGCGGCGCTACCGCTTTCCAACGAAGACGAAATCTATGCACAGATCGTTTCCGATGCCCAAGCGGCCATACCCTTGCTACCCCCAAAATCGCAACAGGAACCGGGAAGGGTGACTTCGGGGGCCGCCCAAACCCTACTGGCTAACGTTTATATGGTGCGTCAGCAATGGGCGGAGGCCGAAACGGTACTGCGTGCGGTCGTAGCGAGTAACGAATATGCCCTTATGACGGACTATGCGGATGCATTTTCCGGAAATTCCGATAATAAGAATAATATGGAATCGGTATTCGAAGTACAGTACAAGGAAGGACCTGAAGGTTTGGACGGTAATTTTCTCTATAATTTTATACCACGTCCGATCACCGCTGAAGAGGTCGGTGCAATAACTGGTACCTCGAATCCACAGCCCGTAAATGGCGAAGGTAACAATATTCCGACACCGGATATCATCGAAGCCTACGAAGACGGCGACCTTCGGGAAGAAGCTTCTATTCAATACGTGACCATAAGCGAAAGTTTTTGGCAAGATGGTGTGTATCCTATTATCAAAAAATATGTCGAACCCCATTCCCTTCACAACAACCATGGCATGAACTGGCCTGTGTATCGCTATGCGGAAGTTTTATTGTTCTTGGCCGAAGCCTTGGAGGAACAAGGGCAGGCTGGCGAGGCACTAACGTATCTGGAACAGGTTCGTACGCGTGCAGGTTTAGGCGCGCCATCCGGTGATTTGGGAGAGGCCATTTTCAGGGAAAGACAAGTTGAACTTGCTTTTGAGAACAAAAGATGGTTCGATCTGGTCAGAACGGGCCGTGCTATTGATGTCATTACCGCCCATGGCGCTCGAATAAAAGCCAATCCCATAGCGTATTATTATCCAGAAGGAGTGGAACCGAGAAGCAATGCCTTCACCAATATTACCGAACGTTACGCACTTCCAGCGTCCGAATCGTCTTTGAATCCTAATTTTTAGTAAATTGGTGCGATAATGCGGTTTATAGGAAAATGGTTTCAATTGAAAACCTAAAAGCGCTAAAAAAAAATGTTGTTATGAAAAGATTAGTACTAAGTATGGTATGCGTTACGTTTTTGATCGTCTCGTGCAATACCGAAAAAAAACCGGACAAGGTTATGGCCGAAAACCTGCCCCCAAAACTGGCCAAACTAAAATTGCAATCGGGGTTCAAGGCAGAGCATCTGTATAGTCCTAGCGACCAGGAGGAAGGATCCTGGGTGGCGATGACCTTTGACGATAAGGGCCGTTTGATCACTTCGGACCAGTATGGGGCACTTTATCGTATGGACATACCCGAAATAGGCTCGGAAAATCTCACTCCCAAAATAGAAAAACTGAAAATCCAGACCGGGGAGCAGGTGGCCGACTCGGTAATTCAGATGGGATACGCCCAAGGTTTGCTCTATGCCTTCAACAGCCTATACGTCATGGTCAACCATCGCGAAGACGAGGAGTTTAAAAAGGGTAGTGGACTTTATCGATTGCAGGACACTGATAATGATGATCAATACGATAAAATCACCTTGTTAAAAGCGTTGGATGGCGCGGGAGAACACGGTCCGCATAGTATTGTGCCCTCTCCCGACGGAAAATCACTGTACGTCATCGCCGGCAACCACACCGATCTTCCTGAAATGGATGGCTATCGCCTTCCCAATAATTGGAAGAACGATAACTTATTTCCCGAAATCAAAGATCCTCGCGGGCACGCCAACGATCGTGGAGCACCGGGAGGATGGATCGCAAACATCGACCCTGAAGGAAAAAACTGGGAACTGGTGGCTTCCGGGTTTCGAAATCCCTTTGATCTTGCCTTTAATGAATTGGGTGATATGTTTACCTATGATTCCGATATGGAATGGGATTTGGGCATGCCCTGGTACCGACCTACCCGTATCTGTCACGTCACCAGTGGTGCCGAGTTCGGCTGGCGTACCGGTAACGGAAAATGGTCTCCCGCCTATCCCGATAATTTGCCGCCCGTTCTCAATATTGGTCAGGGTTCACCGACGAATGTATGCTACGGAATAGATGCTAAATTTCCCGAAAAATACAAACGCAGTGTATTTGCCTTTGATTGGAGTTTCGGTATTATTTACGCCATAGAACTTGAGCCCAAGGGTGCTTCTTACACGGGTACCAAAGAGGAATTTTTATCGGGGCTCCCGTTGCCCCTCACCGATGGCGTGATCGGTCCGGACGGCGCCCTGTACTTTATGACCGGTGGACGCCGGCTCGAATCCGATCTTTATAGGGTTTATTATGATGAAGCGGATGATGAAGCTGCCACTTCGTATGTAGCACTCGAAGAAACCGAGGAAAACAAGATCAGAAAAGAATTGGAGACCTACCATTCCGGTACGAAAAAAGGGGGTGTCGATTTTGCATGGCCCTATCTGGACAGTGAAGACCGTTTTTTACAATACGCTGCGCGCCTTGCCATTGAACATCAGCCGGTCGCAAGTTGGCAAGAAAAAGTATTTAATGAGAAAGATGCAGTAAAGAAAATCCATGGGGCCGTTGCTTTGGCAAGGCAGGGTGATGCGGGCCAACGTGACAAAATTCTCAATTCCCTCACTACCATTGATTTTATCAACCTATCGCCGGCACAACAGGTAGACTTGGTCAGGGCTATCGAACTGACGTTGGCCCGTATGGGAAAACCGGGCAAGGCTACCGCACAAAGGGCGGGTACCTATTTGGCCTCCCATTATCCAGCGGAGACCGATGTGATGAATCAATTATTGAGCAAGACCTTAGTGTACCTTGATGATCCCTCGGTCGTCTCAAAGACGCTGGCTTTATTGGAGTCCGACCAGGGAGAAAACGCATCGGTAATGGCCAATACGGCGACCGAGGCCAATGACCTTATTCTACGAAACCCCCAATACGGAATGGACATTGCACAGACCTTAAAAAACATGCCTCTCGCCCAGCATACGTATTACGGTCTGGTATTGGAGGATGCGACAGAGGGATGGACGCCCGAACTTCGAGAGAAGTATTTTAAATGGTTTTACAAAGCCTTTTCTTTCAAGGCGGGACGCAGTTATATCGGATTTATCGACAAGGCCCGAAAGCAAGCCTTAACCCATGTTCCAAAAAATAAAATGGAGTTCTACAACCAAATGTCCGGTGATTCGCTTTTGAGTAGTACGGGTAACGACTTGGTAGCGAATGCGGTGCAACCCAAAGGCCCCAGAAAAAATTGGACGGAGGAGGATATCGCCCCCCTATTGGAAGATGGCCTCGGAAACAGGGACTATGAACAAGGTAGAAACATGTACTTGGCCACGAATTGTATCACCTGCCATGCCATGGGTGGTGAGGGTCAAAACATCGGTCCGGATCTGACGCAAATAGGTACCCGATTTTCCCAGGAAGATATGTTACGATCAATTATCGATCCGAATGAGGTGATATCCGATCAATACAACTCCACGGTTTTCTTCCTTAAGGATGGGAATTCCATCGTAGGGCGATTGATCAGTGAAGAGGGTGATATGTACAAGATTTCCCAAAATCCCTATGCACCCGACGTAATCCGTAGCATTCCCAAAGATCAGGTCACCGATACAAAAATGTCTACCGTTTCTTTAATGCCCCCAGGGACCATCAATCAATTGGGGCCGGATGAAGTCAAGGATCTGTTGGCCTATTTGATATCCGGTGGTGATGCCGAGAATGCCATTTATCTCGATGCCGACGATCAGGCCTCTAGGTAAGGGGGACGGTTTCATTAACATGCCGAAGCTTTCAAAAAACGTTCAGATGCAAAGTATGACGCGATTGTTCTTAGCCTGCTGTCCCATTCTTTTTTACGGACTTCTGGCAACGGCACAGCAAGAGGAAAATACCGGTGAAACCGTACTTCGGCCCATCCGTTTCGAAAAAAGGCAAATCGCCTCGGAAAGCTTTGAATCCGTCGGCGTATTCGATGTCAATAACGACGGTAAACCAGATATTGTTTCAGGTGGATTTTGGTACATGGGTCCCGACTTTTCGGTGCGGCATGCCATTGGAACTCCCAAACGGTTCGGCGAATATTACGATGACTTCTCGACCATTCCCTTGGATGTCAATGGGGATGGCCGCATGGATTTTATTACCGGCGGATGGTTCGGTGGACGATTGATCTGGAAAGAAAATCCTGGCGATGAAAGCGAATGGAAAGAACATCTTATTGCTGAAGTAGGCAATATTGAGACCGCCCGTTCTTGGGATATCGACGGCGACGGTAGTGTTGAAATCATTCCGAATACGCCCAATGATTCCCTCAAAATTTTTCGGTCGGTGTTGGATGAAAAGGGAAAAGGTACCGGCACCTTCACCCAAAAAGGTATTTTTGGTAAGCATGGCCATGGTCTGGGATTCGGGGATATCAACGGTGACGGTAGGGTAGAT
>NZ_JBGTHY010000101.1:0-4261 GCF_041745955.1 Pricia sp. | reverse complement strand
TGCACTTTCGGAAACGGCGGTGGCCAATGTCGTGAGTCCTACGGGGCCACCCTTAAATTTATCGATAATGGTGGTCAATATTTTGTTGTCCATTTCATCAAGACCATAGGTATCGACGTTCAAGGCCTTTAGACTAAATTGGGCAATCTCCATATCGATACTGCCATTGCCCTTGATCTGGGCGAAATCGCGTACCCTGCGCAAAAGGGCATTGCAGATTCTGGGCGTGCCCCTACTACGCCCCGCAATCTCGATAGCCGATTCATTGCTGATCGGCACTTTTAAAATTTCGGCACTGCGCTGTACGATGGTCGACAGCAGTTCGGTATCGTAATATTCCAACCGGCTAGTGATTCCGAACCGGGCACGCATCGGGGCAGTTAAAAGTCCCGATCTGGTAGTGGCGCCGATTAGGGTAAAGGGACTTAGATTGATCTGTACCGATCGGGCATTCGGGCCGGTCTCAATCATGATGTCGATGCGGTAATCTTCCATGGCGGAGTACAGATATTCCTCTACAATGGGACTCAGCCGATGGATCTCGTCGATAAAAAGTACGTCGCGTTCACTGAGGTTGGTGAGCAGTCCGGCCAGATCGCCGGGCTTATCTAGAACGGGACCAGAGGTGATTTTAATGCCGACCCCGAGTTCGTTGGCCAAGATGTGTGCCAAGGTGGTCTTTCCCAATCCCGGAGGGCCGTGAAAGAGGGTATGATCCAATGCCTCTCCCCTGCGATTGGCGGCCTCGACAAAGATCTTGAGGTTTTCCAAGACCTGTGCCTGTCCCGTGAAATCGTCAAAGCTGATCGGCCGTAAAGCCCTTTCTATATCAAGGTCGGTGTCGGAGAGATTTTCTCCGGTAGGGTCTAGGTATTCGTTCATATTGTAGCAAAGATAGGGAAAAAGAGACTAGACCGTTGCACTTCTAGAACCTAGGACCAAGACTTTTTATTACCGATAAATTCGTAATTTCATCCTATGAAAAAGAAAATCTATTCCCCGGATATTCTGCAATATATCCCATTTTTTTATGTGATTTGGTCGGATGACCTGATTACCGTATCCGAAATTAACGTGGTCGAGAGTGCCATCGGCAAAGACGAAACCCTCTCCCCGGCAAATCGCAAGCTATTGCTTTCGTGGCTGAACCCTGAACATCCACCTAAAAATGAGACACTTAAAGCATGGAAGCAGACCATTTCGAGTACTAGCGTAAAATTGGTCGAGAGCGACATCTATCCCCTATCCACTTTTAGCCAAAACTTGGTCTGCCATTATCATGAAGCTTGTCCGTTTAACGACCATCTCAAGCATATCGAGGTCAATCTGGGTATACAGCCCAACCATTACAGCCACCTTTTTGATGTGGATATCGAGCATAACAGTACGTCGGGATATTACAACGCCTCGGAAATCGATCAAATTCTAAAGGGAAGACACGCCGACCTTGTCGATGGATTCCGCTCGGCTGTGGATCATCCCATTTTTGAGTGGGATATCCATAGGAACAAGAAAAAATTTCGCGCCCATGTGCTAGACCAGGTTAAATTTTTAGCGGACAAGGGGTATGGTGTCACCGCCTATCCGGAAACTATCGGCGGACAGGATAATATGGAAGGCTATGCACATATCTTCGAAAATATGATGTTTGTGGATGGTAGCCTCACCATAAAATTCGGAGTGCAATTCGGCCTTTTTGGGGGTAGCATCCAAAAACTGGGCACGAAAAAACACCATGACCAATATCTTAGGGATGCTGGCACAGCGTCTTTAATAGGATGTTTTGCGATGACGGAAACCGGACACGGATCGAACGTTCGCGGTATAAGGACCACCGCTACCTATGACGGGCAAACCGACAGCCTCATCATTCATACGCCAGGAAAAAATGACAACAAGGAATACATCGGGAACGCCCTGGACTCGAAAATGGCCTCGGTGTTCGCCCAATTGATAGTTAACGGGAAGAATGAAGGCGTACATGCCATTTTGGTTCCCGTAAGAAATGAAAAACACGATCTGCTGCCCGGTGTTACCATCGAGGACAATGGCTATAAACTGGGACTTAACGGTGTGGACAACGGGAAAATATGGTTTAACCAAGTTTCCGTACCCCGTGAAAATCTGCTCAACAAGTATGGCGATATTACTCCCGACGGCACTTACCGTTCGGATATCAAAAACCCCAACAAACGGTTTTTCACCATGTTGGGTACCTTGGTCGGCGGGCGTATCTGCGTGGCCCGCGCGGGATTGGGCGGGGCGAAATTCGCTTTGGCCGTTGCCGTCAGACATGCCTTGAAACGGCGTCAGTTCAACGACAGCGTCAAGATTCAGGAAGATCTTTTAATGGACTACCCGACCCATCAATTGCGCCTGACCCCGTTAGTAGCCAGTGCCTACGTCTACCATGTGACACTTGACAAACTTATGAAAACCTATTGCGATGAGTCCCAACCGGACAAGCGGGTCATCGAAACACAGGTGGCAGGGTTGAAAGCTATAATCACCTGGTACGCCAACAATGCTATTCAGGAATGTCGGGAGGCCTGTGGCGGCAAAGGCTATCTTTTGGAAAACCGAATAGCGGACCTGAAGGGCGACGTCGATATTTTCACCACTTTCGAAGGCGACAATACCGTACTCTCGTTACTGGCCGCAAAGGGAGTGCTTTCGGATTTTAAATCGGAATTCAATAGTGCCGGGTTTACTACGGTCCTTAAAATCTTGGGGATACAGATCCGTGACAAGCTGACGACCATTGATCCGAGGTACAGCACTAAAGTGGACGCGGAACATCTGTACAACCCGAAATTCCACAAACACGCCTTCGATTATCGTACCCGACGTTTGACCTATACTTTGGCCATGCGTATCCGGGATTATATTAAGCAGGGAATGCCCTCGTACCAAGCATTTTTAAAGGTGCAGACGCACCTGTTGGCCTTGGGAAAAGCATATAGTATCGAGCTGGCCTATACTACATTCGCCAATTTTACGGAACAGTTGCCCGAAGGCAAAAATAAAGGGGTGTTCGAAAAATTGGGAGCGCTGTACGCCCTTCAAGAAATCCGAAAGGATGCCGAGTGGTATCTGGAACAAGGCTATCTTGGCAGTACGAAATCAAAGGCCATCCGACAGCGGGTGGAACGTCTGTGCACAGAACTGCGGCCGCATATCGGGGTTTTGGTCGATGGGTTCGGGATACCGGAACATTTGATGACAGCACCAATTGCGGGAGGAGGTTCAAGCCGGCCTGCCGGCAGGCAGGTTCAAAAAAGTAAGCCATAGCACTTGGCGGCGGCAATCAAAAGTTATGGGTTTGGTTCTGGTATCGGGCATCTAACACTATCACTTTTCCCTATGCAATTCCGAGGTATCCAAAAACTCGATAATCTCGATTTTGCCATCACCGTATACGTAGGTTTTAGACGAGCCGCTCGATGTGAGTTCTATAGTCATTTTCACATGGACTTCAGCGGAAGAGGAACCCTGTAAATTCGCGAGTACCTTTTCAGATTCCATACCTTCACCCTTTAAACTGGAATTTTCAAAAAGATTGATGGTAAAGTCCCCTACGGTTCCTTCCATCTTTGCCGAGGCGTTTCCGTTCATTTTAAGGTCGTTCGTTTCGCTCACCGCGTAAATACGGGCATCGGCACGATCTTTTAAAACGAAATTGATTTCGTCGCCCTTTAACGTAAAGTCGCCGGAACTAGTGCCTTCCATATATATGGCCATGCGGGGGGCTTCCGCATTCAGTTGCAGTTTGGCGGATTCACTCAAGTTTACGTCAAGTCCATTGGTAATGATTGCCCCATCCATACGTATGTCGCCATTCCGGAGGGTAAGAACATCGATATCGCTATAGTTTACCGTAATATCCAATTTCTTTTTAGCGGTGATATCGTAGAACGAACTTATAATTAAAACACTATCCTCAACTTTAAATTTGAGCACATCGATAAGATTGTCATCCGCGGTGATGGCATAGCCCTCTTGGGGTGCCTTTCGGAGCCTTACCTCTAGGTCATCGTTCAATTCGATGGTGTTGAAAGGCGGTAGGTTTTCCTGTACATCGGTGACGATCCTGCTCCCTTTAATCTTGGGTTTTCGCTGTGCCGACACCTGAAAACAAAATAGCAATGCCGCAAAAAGAAGTATGTTTTTCATTTATAAATTTGTGTTGATGGTACTAAAGTAAAACAAAAAAACCACCTTGCTTCTCGGCAAGATGGTTTTCACGTAAATACTTTAAAGG